>JALZDD010000216.1 GCA_030862715.1 Actinomycetota bacterium
CCGCCACACGAGAGCCAGTGGCGGCTCGGCCGGGGGTCTATGCGGCTGGCTCGACGACCAGCTCTGCCCAGGTGACTGCGGCAGCGGTTGTGATCTCGCCGTTGGTGGCTCCACACGCGCGGAGCACGGTCCTGGCGACGGTGTGGCGTTCGTGCTCGTCGACGATGAGACCTTCGGCGCGGTGGGTCACCACGATCTCGACCAAGTGGGCGAGCAGCGCCCCTCTGATGTCGTGGCCGGCGACTTGGGCAGCGAGCCGGGAGTACGCGTTGACCAGGTCGCGGTGGATCTGCTTGTACGGCTCGCTCTCCTCTTCGGAGAGCACATCGGGAAACTGAGGCAGCCGACCACAGTTGTGCGGGGCCTCGGCAAGGGTCCCGGTGTCGATCATCACCAACGCGTACAGCGCACTCGCTGCACCGTGCTCGGCCGCGACCGCGTCGATCTTGTCGAGCTGATCGAGCGTTGGGCGCACCGTTCGCGCCAGCAGTTCCTCGAGGATTCCGGGCTTCCCGGCGAAGTGATAGTAGAGCGAGGCCTGACGGATCCCGACCGCGTCGGCGATGTCCCTGGTCGAGGTCGCGGCATAACCATGCTGGGTGAACAGGCGGGCGCACACGTCGAGGATCTGCTCACGCGGTGACAGGTTGTTGTCGATCTCCGGGATGTGCCGCGGGCGGCCCGGGCGTGGACGTCTGACTGCGGAACTCATGGTGCTCCGAATGTGGTTGGCGGGTTGGAGCCCGGGACGACCGCACAGTGTTGGAAACCCTCGACGCCCCGGGCACTCTCAAGCCTGGTCAGAAACGGAGTCCCCTGGAACGGCCCACTGCCGCCCTTACGCCGCCCATTTGCCCCTCTTCGTCGCTCGAACCTGGTTGAATGCCGAGGTGGATACGTGGACGGGAGCGGATGCACGACGCTTGCGCAAGGTCGCACTGCGCATGAGCCTGCGCGAATTCGCAGATCACCTCGGCATCTCGCACCGGACGATCTCCAAGTGGGAGCAGGCAGGTGCGGCCCGCGTGCCCCGTCCACACATGCAGGCCATCCTGGACACGGCCCTGGCGCGGGCAGACGACGCCGCCAGAGCTCGGTTCACGCAAGCGGAGGCATCGAACCATCTGGTGGACGGTCCCGAAGCGGTGCATCCGTCGCCCGATATGCCGCGCCGCGGGCGTACGCCGGTGCCGGACCGCCGCCAATTCCTGCAGACCCTCGGTGCGGTTGGTGCCGTTGGACTAGGTGCATCGCTCGATGGGATTGCGCATGAGCTGGAGGCTCTGGCCCCGAGGTCGACGGTCAGTGAGGCTGATATTGCTCGCCTGCGCTCGGCGGGGGAGTTCTTCAGCTCGTGGTCGCACGCGCACGGGAGTGAGCAGATTGGTCATGCTGTCTCATCTGAGATGAGCCGCGCGGCAGGCCTGTTGAAGGCGTCGTGTCCGCCGCGGCTGCGGCCCAAGCTGCTCGCTGCGGTCGGTCAGCTCGGGGTCGCCACCGGTGCTCTGCTTTTCGACTCCCATCAGCACCAGCTCGCTGATCGGGTTCTGGCCTTTGCCACTGCATGTGCCGAGGACGGAGGTGACTGGCATCTTCGCGCGAAGTCCCTGTCCTGGCGTGCTCGACAAGCGGTCTGGGTTGGCGACGCCGAGGGCGCCCTGACCCTTGCGGAGTTGGGCCTCGTTCGTCGTGACCGGCTCAGTGCGACGGAGCAGGCGATGCTGCTGACTGCGGTGGCCCGTGCCCACGGCCTGAAGGGCGATGTCGATGCGACGCTGCTGGCGGTCGGTGAGGCTGATGATGCGTTCGCTCGGGCAGATCCGGACAACGACGTGCCTTGGATGGCCTACTACGACCAAGCTCAGCATTGTGGGGACACCGGGCACGCGCTCGCCGAGCTGGCTGTCCACGGCGTACGCGTTGAGGACACGACCCGCCGGCTCGCCACTGCGGTCGACCAGCACCCGGACTCCTATATCCGGTCGCGGGCGATCAGCGGGTTCAAGCTGGCCGCGCTCACCATGCGTACAGGCGACCCGAACCAGGCGGTTGAAGTGGCGCGGGCTGCTGTCGGTGACGCTGCTGGGGTGCTCTCCAAGCGGCTGCATCGGACTGCGATGGAGGTCACCCAGTCTGCTCGCCTTCATCAGCACGATCGGCGCGACGACGTGGCTGAAGTGCTGGCGACCGTTCGCACGGTCGGCGTCGCCCCGTGAGCCCGGCGCCGGGGCTCGGCCCGGGTGAGATCCTCGTTGCTGCCTGCCGACGCGTTGGGCTGTCGGCCTCGGATGCGCACTTGCTGAGTGCCGGCGAGAACCACGTCTACCGCCTCCCGGGCGGGGCGATCGCCAGAGTCTCCAAACCTGGTCAAGAGCAGGCCGCTGGCAAGGAGGTCTACCTGGGCGGTTGGCTCAACGCCAACGGAGTCCGCGCGGTCCAGCCGTACGCAGCCCTTCAGGTCGAACAGCCCGTCGTCGTAGACGGCAACCCGGTCACCTTCTGGCATGACCTTGGCGACCACCGGCCGGGTACGCCCCGCGAGGTCGCGGCAGCGTTGAAGCAGCTCCACTCGCTGCCCATCCCCGGCGAGATGATCGCCCATCTGGCGCCGTTCGTGCGCCTCGAGGAACGCATCATCGCCGCGGCCTGGCTGCCGGCAGACGATCGCACCTGGCTACGGGCGAGACTCGAGGACCTTCAGGCAGCGTGGACGGATCGGTCCCGTGGCCTTCCTGACTCTGTGATCCACGGGGACGCCTGGGCCGGCAACGTCGTCAGAACCATTGAGGGGGTCACCTTCCTCGACCTGGAGCGGTGCACCATCGGCCCTCCCGAGTGGGACCTGACTTCGACCGCGTGCCGGGTGACGTCGTACTCAACTCTGTCGACAGACGACTACGCCGACTACTGCCAGGCCTACGGACGCGACGTCACCCAGTGGGACGGCTTCGACTTGTTCCGCGACATCCGTGAACTCCGAGTCACCTGCTATGCCGCCTACCGAGCCCAGCACGACCCAGCTCTGAGGCCGTACGCAGTCACTCGGGTCGACTGTCTTCGTGGGCTGAACGGTCCACGACCGTGGCACTGGGACCCGCTGCCCTAGTAGGCCGACGAGCCTCCTGCGCTCGAGGGCTAGGCTCGCGATCATGCCTCGTGCCTTGCAGGTCGCCGTGTGCGGTCCCCGCCACTGCACAGACGATGATCGCACCAACGCCTACGAGATCGGTCGGCTCCTCGCAGAGGCCGGCGCCGCCGTCATCAACGGCGGTGGCATCGGTGTCATGGCTGCTGTCTCCGAAGGCGCCAAGCAGGCTGGCGGCCTCGTGATCGGCGTACGTCCCGGACCCGACACCAGCGACGCGAACGCTCATCTCGACGCTGTTCTGGCCACGAACATGGGGGAGGCGAGAAACGCAATCCTGATCTGGTCTGCCGACGTCGTAATCGTTGTCGGTGGATCCTGGGGGACCCTGTCCGAGCTCGCTCTGGCCCGACGACGGCCTGTCCCCATCATCACGATCGGGGGCTGGCAGTTGCTCACCGCCGACGGCCAGCCGGTTCCGGACGCACCGCCGACGGCCTCGACGCCAGAGGAAGCTGTACGGTTCGCGCTCCAGCACTCGTAGACGATTGCGTCGCTGTGGCCGTGTGCCCACAATGCAGCGATGGCGCCGTCCCTTTGCAGGGGCGCGCCATTGCTGATTTACCGGTTCAGGCCCAGGATCACGGCATCCGGGCGAGAGCCGGCTCGGCCACCGCGGTCTTGCCGGGGATCGCATTCCAGCGCTCGGGCAGGACCACGCGGTGCGGGCCGACCTCGAGGAGGAGGACGTTGCGGTAGGTCATCCCGTACGTCTCGACGTAGGGCGCCAGCGAGGTGAGCAGGTCCTTCTCGCGCCACTGAGCGGCGTCGAGCACGAGCACCTCGATGTCGAAGGCGTCGAAGTCGAAGGCGTGCCGCTGGTGGCCGTCACGACGCAGCTCGGCCGCCTCGGTGGTGCGCTCGGCCTGCTTGTTGGCGGCGGCGTGAATCTGCTGGAAACCGCTGACCGCGCGGGTGCCGACGACGTCGGAGGCAGCCAGCAGGTTGCCCTCCAGGTCGGTGTCGGCGAGCCCGGCGATGTCCTCGGTCAGCACGGCGGAGACCGGGAGGATGACGAGCTTGTCGACGTCGGGGAGCAGGTCGGCGACCACGAGCCGCTCGACCTGGCCGATCGGGAGCGTGCTGCCGTCAGGCTGCTTGATGCCGTCGAAGCCGGACACGTCCAGCGCGCTGAGCGTGATCCCCGGACGGGCGAGCTCGTCGAGCCGCAGGTCGGTGCCACCGGTCTGGACCCACAGGTGGACCGGACGGGAGGAGTAGGCCGCGATGGACTTGATCAGCCGGCGCAGCTTCGGGCGCTGCTTCGGGCGGGCCGAGACGGCGACGTGGATCGCGTCGGCCGGGACCTGCTCCGGGGTGTTGACCGGG
This sequence comes from Actinomycetota bacterium, assembly GCA_030862715.1. The sequence continues at coordinate 4,475 of JALZDD010000216.1, forward strand.
TTGCTGCGTACGTCCTCGGCGATCGAGCTGACCAGCTCGCCCACCTTGCGGGCGGCTGCCCGGCGCTCACGGGCGATGTCGACCTCGGCGGCGTTCATCTCGCGCCACTGCGTGTAGACCTCCTCGACGCTGGCGCCGGAGAAGATCTTGGTGAGGATCGTCTCGAGCCGGTCGTTCATGCTCTCCCGGATGCCGTCGAACTCGGCGGGGGTGAGCGGGTTGAGGCCGGCGAAACGCGGGTCGGAGAGGTTCTTCGGGCGGAAGTCGATGTCGATGCCGATGCTGCGACCGGGCAGGTAGCAGTGCAGGCGGCTGGTGACCAGCTTGCGGTGGTCGCGACGGTAGCCCTCGAGCATCGTGATCGCGTCGTCGATGTTCTGCACGAACGGCCGGAAGCGGACCTCGTCGAGGCCGCCCTGGGCGTAGGTCGGGGCGCCCTCGGGGATGGTGCCGTCGAAGACGTCGA
>JALZDD010000226.1 GCA_030862715.1 Actinomycetota bacterium
TCGACGTCTCCGCGGTGAACATCGCGCTGCCCTATCTGCACCGGGACCTGGGTGGCGGGATGGCCGGGCTGCAGTGGGTCGTGGACGCGTACACGTTGATGTTCGCCGCGCTGATGCTCTCGGCGGGCGCCGTGACCGACCGGATCGGCCCGGTCCGGGCCTACGCGCTGGGTGTCGTGCTCTTCACCGTTGCGTCCGTGGCCTGCGCGGCCGCACCGGCGATGCCGGCGCTCATCGCGGCGCGGGTGCTCCAGGGCGCTGCCGCCGCGCTGGTGATGCCGGCGTCGCTGGCGCTTGTCCGGGTGGCGTACGACGACGCGCGGGCCCGGGGTCAGGCGATCGCCGTGTGGACCATCGGCGGATCCGCGGCCATGGCACTGGGTCCGGTGGCAGGAGGCCTGCTGAGCGAGTACGCAGGCTGGCGCTGGGTGTTTCTGGTCAATGTGCCGGTCGGGATCCTCATCGTGGCCCTGCTGGCCGGACTGCGGATCCGGGCGGTGCGGCGCCGGGCACCGCTCGACCTCGCGGGGCAGGCGCTCGCCGTGGTCGCGCTGTCCGCGCTGACGTACGCCGTGATCGAGGCCGGCCACACCGGCTGGAACCCGGCCGCCCTGCTCGCGGCGGCGGTGGCGGTCTCGGCGGCAGTCGCGTTCGTCGTGGGGGAGCACCGCTCGGCGGCGCCCGTGCTGCCGCTCGGCCTGGTGGCTCGGGGCAGGGTGGCGGTCGCGCTGGTCTCCGGCTTCGGGATCAACTTCGGGTTCTACGGCGGGATCTTCCTGCTCGGCCTCTACTACCAGCAGGTGCGAGGCTGGAGTGGTGCCGCGGCGGGGCTGATGTTCGTCATCCCGGCGGTCCTGACCACCGGCGCCAACGTGCTGGCACCGCGCCTGGCGTACGTCGTCGGCCGGCGCCCGCTCATCGCCGGCGGTCAGCTGATCCTCGCGGCGGGGATGCTCGCCCTGCTTCCGCTCACGACGACCACGCCGGTCTGGCTGGTCCTCGTCCTGCTCGTCCCGCTCGCCACCGGCGGCGCGTTGGCGATCACGCTGGTCACCGCGGACCTGATCGACGCCGTCGAGCCCGCACGAGTGGGTGTCGCCACCGGCGCGCTGAGCACGTTCCGGCAGACGGGCGGTGCGATCGCGGTCGCCGTTTTCGGCGGTCTGGGGGCCGGAGCGAGCGGGATCCTCACCCTTCCAGGGATGCGAGCGTGCCTCCTCGTCGGAGCCGTGGTGCTGGCGCTGACGGCACTGGTCGCGACCATCAGGCGCCGAAAGCCTCAACCTCTACTTGAGGGTTAGCCTGGACGACACGCCGGAGGGGGTTCTTTGACCAGGGCCCTTGCGACGCTTACCTTGTAGTTGTCTCTGTTGTAACTCCAACGATGTGGTCCCCCCGCCGCAGCCGTTCATTCCCCGAGTGGAGTTACGCACAACGGAGTAGACGATGGAGGACATCGTGTTCGACCACGAACAGAAGCCCGGCCACGGCGCCGACGACGCGCAACGCGCGGCGGAGCAGGCTGACGAGCAGGGCCTTCTCTTCACCGACGATGTCTCGCCCTTGCCGAGCGACACCGGTTACCGCGGCCCGACGGCCTGCAACGCGGCCGGGATCAGCTACCGCCAGCTCGACTACTGGGCCCGCACCGGTCTCGTCGAGCCGAGCGTGCGCGGGGCCACCGGCTCCGGCACCCAGCGGCTCTACTCCTTCCGTGACATCCTGATCCTCAAGGTCATCAAGCGACTCCTCGACGCCGGCATCTCGCTGCAGCAGATCCGGGCTGCCGTGCAGCACCTGCGCGAGCGGGGCACCGACGACCTGACCCGCGTCACCCTGATGAGCGACGGCGCCTCGGTCTATGAGTGCACCAGCAACGACGAGGTCATCGACCTGCTCCAGGGCGGGCAGGGCGTCTTCGGCATCGCCATCGGTGGCGTCTGGCGCGAGATCGAGGGCACCCTCTCCGAGCTCCCCAGCGAGCGTGCTGCCGAGGACGGCGAGCAGGTCGCCTCGATGTCCGACGAGCTCTCCGCCCGCCGCGCTGCCCGCAACGCCGGGTGAAGTAAACCCCACGTAACACTCGACCCTGAGACCCCGCAGACGCGGGGCCTTGGGGTCGAGTCGTTTATGCTGGTGGTGCTGACCATCCCGCACGGGAGAGCTCCTCTCGAAGGGGCGCCGAAGGGGCAATTCCTCCCCGGAAACTCTCAGGCATCCACGACTGTGCGGACCAGGCAACTCTGAAGCGGCACAGGTGCGGTGACAGAGGGGGAGGGCGTACGAGTTGTCTTAGATGCCCTCAGGAGCCCCTGTGTCCGACACGCCCACTCTGTCCGAGCTCGACGCCGCCTCCCCGTTCGTGGAGCGCCACGTCGGGCTCTCGGCCGCCGACGAGGCGACCATGCTGCAACGGCTCGGATACGACTCGGTCGCGGCGATGATGGACGCGGCGGTGCCGGCCGGGATCCGCTCGGTCGAGTCGCTGGACCTGCCAGCGGCGCTGAGCGAGGCGCAGGTCGCGTCGCTGGCGCGGGAGATCGCCGCCTCCAACAAGCCCGGCGAGGCGATGATCGGGCTGGGCTACCACGCCACCGTGACGCCGCCGGTGATCCGTCGCAACGTGCTCGAGGACCCGAGCTGGTACACCGCCTACACGCCCTACCAGCCCGAGATCTCCCAGGGACGCCTCGAGGCGCTCATCAACTTCCAGACCATGGTCGGCGACCTGACCGGCCTGCCGGTGGCCAACTCCTCGCTC
>JALZDD010000229.1 GCA_030862715.1 Actinomycetota bacterium
GTGTCGTTGCCGGACGCGATGAGCTCGCCGTCGCGGTAGAGGTTGTAGGAGACGTCGCCGACGCCGCCCTCGTTGTCCTCGGACTCGGACCAGCTCACGTTGAGCGTGCTGTCGCTCGGGTCGCCCTCTTCGACGGTCAGGTCCGCAGGCACCTCAGGCGCCGTGACGTCCATGACGCAGTCGACCTCGTTGCTGTCCTCGGACTCGTTGTCGGCCTTGTCGGTCGCGGTGACCGAGAACGTGTAGGTCTCCCCCGCCCGAAGGCCGTTGAAGGTCGCCGAGGTCCTGTCGGTGTCACCCGGCTCGCCGGCGTTGGGACGCGACGTCACCGTGTAGTGCTTGATCCCGCTCTTGTCCTTCGCCTCCGACCAGTCGATGGTCACGGAGGTGTTGCTGTTCACGACGCAGGGGCTGACCGTGACCGGGTCAGGAGCAGTCTCGTCGCCCTCCGGGTCACCGGGGCCGGGGTCCTCCGGGCCCGGGTCCTCGGGGCCGGGGTCCTCGGGGCAGAGCAGACCGAAGGGAAGCAGGCAGTCGTCCGGCGGGGTCGTCGGCTCCTCCTCACCCGGCGGGGTGGTCGGCGGAGTCGGCTCCTGGCACTGGGTCAGGTCCGGGCGGATCTCGCAGATGTCCACACCGGCGCCCGGCGGACGAGTGTCCTCACAGGCGCTCGGGTCGAGCTCACAGGTGGGCGTGCTGCCCGACGGGACGTTGCCTGCGGGGATGAAGGTCACGCCGGTGTTGGCAGCCGGGACGATGTCGTCGTCGACGACCTCCGGCTCGTCGGAGTCCTTCTCCGACGGCTTGTCGTCGGGCTCGAGGGTGTCCGGATCACTGGGGAGCGAAGACTCCCCGGTGGTCGGTTCCTCCTTCTCCGAGCTCTTCGGGTCGCTGTTCACAGTGCAAGAGAACAAGACGAGTAGCAGGATCAGAATGATCGCGCCTATGACGATTCCGCCGATTGTGCGGTTTCGCGCAGTGGTTTCCATACCGAGGATGTCCCTCCCAAGATCAACGCCGAAGGGACGGTCCGACCTTGTTACCCGAGGGTCGCCGTCCAGCTAGGGGCATTGAATCGCTTTACCAATGACCGGCACAACGACATAAGCCCGAGTTTGCTATGCCGTGTGCCACAACGTTTTCCGAACCGGGACCATTGGCCCATCCCCGGCGTGTCGCTCAGCCGATGGAATTGCCCGCAGAACCGAGATGCTGGGCACCCTCGACGACCCGAGTGGCCATGTTGGCCTCAGCGAGCTTGCCCCACGCGCGAGGATCGTACTGCTTCTTGTTTCCGACCTCGCCGTCGACCTTCAGAACGCCGTCGTAGTTGGCGAGCATGTGGCCGGCGACGGCGCGGGTGTAGGCGTACTGGGTGTCGGTGTCGATGTTCATCTTGACCACGCCGTAGGAGACCGCCTCGGCGATCTCCTCGGCGCTCGAGCCGGAGCCGCCGTGGAAGACGAGGTCGAACGGCTTGGCACCGGCCGGCAGGCCGAGCTTGGCGACGACCGCGTCCTGGGCGTCACGCAGGATCGAGGGACGGAGCTTGACGTTGCCCGGCTTGTAGACGCCGTGCACGTTGCCGAAGGTGAGCGCGGTCAGGTAGCCCTCGACGCCCAGCGCGTCGGCGGTCGCGATGGCGTCCTCGGGGGTCGAGTAGAGCTTGTCGTCGATCGCTCCGACGATGCCGTCCTCCTCGCCACCGACCACGCCGACCTCGATCTCGAGCACGATGTGGGCGGCCTTGGCCTTTGCCAGCAGCTCCTCGGCGATCTGCAGGTTCTCGGCCAGGGGCACCGCGGACCCGTCCCACATGTGGCTCTGGAACAGCGGCGCCTCACCGCGCTGGACGCGCTCGGCGGAGAGCTCGAGGAGGGGACGTACGAAGCCGTCGAGCTTGTCCTTGGGGCAGTGGTCGGTGTGGAGCGCGATGTTGACGTCGTAGGACTTGGCGACCTCGGTGGCGTACGCGGCGAAGGCCACCGAGCCGGTCACCATGTTCTTGACCGTGGGGCCGGAGAGGTACTCCGCGCCGCCCGTGGAGATCTGGATGATGCCGTCCGAGCCGGCCTCCGCGAAGCCGGCCAGTGCCGCGTTGAGCGTCTGCGACGAGGAGACGTTGATCGCGGGGAAGGCGAACCCCTTCTCCTTCGCGGTCGCGAGCATCTCGGCGTACTTCTCGGGGGTGGCGATGGGCATCTGGAGGTTCTCCTTGAGATCCGTTGTCGACCGGTGCGCTGGTGGCCAGCGTAATGCGCCCCCGGCCACCCGTTGCCAACGCTCGGAGTTGGATCGATCAAGCAGGACAACCGATCTGCCGCGAGATCCGTATCCACGGGTGAGACTGATCTTGGAGGCAACATGGACTGGCAGGAAACCCTGGAACGGGCGATCCCCCAACCCCCACCCACACACTCGGACCCGGCTGCGCTGGTGGCAGACGGGAAGAGGCTCGTACGCCGCCGGCGGCTCACCGTGGTCGCCGGCACCGC
>JALZDD010000232.1 GCA_030862715.1 Actinomycetota bacterium
GGTTCGTCACGACCGCGCCGGTGCGGACGTACGACCCCAACGGCTTCGGGCTGTTCCAGATGATCGGCAACGTCTGGGAGTGGTGCGCGGACTGGTTCTCGCCGACCTACTACGCCGACCTCGTCGATTCCGGCTCCTCCGCAGACCCGCGGGGCCCGGCCGAGGGCCTGACCCGGGTCATGCGCGGCGGCTCCTACCTGTGCCACGACTCCTACTGCCACCGCTACCGGCTCTCGGCGCGCTCCAGCAGCCCGCCCGACTCGACCGCGGGCAACCTGGGGTTCCGCTGCGCGGCCGACCTGGGCGATCAGTCGGCGGGGTAGAACTCCTTCGGACACTCGTCACCCGCACAGGTCGCGTACTTCTTGCTCAGCCCGCGCAGCTCGGCCAGCTCGTCGGCGTACTCGGGGAGCAGCGCGAGCGAGCGGACCTGGTAGGGGTCGTCAGCCATGTTGTAGAGCTCTTCGCTGCCATCGGAGAAGCGGGCGTAGGTCCAGTCACCGAAGCGGATCCCTGAGTAGATCTGCTTGTGACCGTCGTTGACCCGCCAGGCGGAGAGCGGGATCACCCGGTTCTGCGCGGGAGCGCCGAGCCACGGCATGATGTTGACGCCGTCCTGCGTGCGCCCCGGCTCGGCGCCGGCGACAGCCATGATCGTCGTGGCGATGTCGGGGTTGCCGACCCCGGTCGACAGGGACCTTCCGACCGGGATGCCCGGGCCGCGCAGGATGACTGGGATCCGCTGCGTCTCGCGGTAGTGCATCAGCTTGCCGTTGATGTTGTGGCCGCCGGTGGTGTAGCCGTTGTCGGAGGTGAAGATGATGATGGTGTTGTCGAGCTGACCGGTCTCCTGCAGGCGGAGTACGTGGCTCGCGACGGCGCGGTCGACGGCCTGGACGGACTCGACGCGCTGCTCGTGCGCGATCCGCAGCTCGGCGCGGCCCTGGGCGTCGAAGACCTTGCGGGAGGCCGAGATCCGCGGCGCGTCGGTCGGGGTGCGGAACATGTAGGGAGTGTCCGGCAGCTCCAGACCGTCGAAGGAGTGCTTGTCCTCCTCCGCCGGCCTGGTCGTGCTGGTGCCCTCCGGATCGTCCGGCTCGTTGGGCCCGCCGTGGTGCGGTGCCACGTAGTTCAGCCACATGTACCACGGCTTGTCGGCGCGCTCGGGCGCCGAGATCATCTCGTTGGCCTGGTCCCGCATCACGTAGGTCGTGTAGCGGTGGTGGGTCGTGAGCTTGCCGTTGTGGTTGATCCGCGGCCGGATGAAGTTGTAGGTCGACATGTCTGTCGTCGCCCGCCAGTCGGTCCACCCGGGCGGCACGTCCTTGGCGGTCCCGTCGAGCCCGTAGCCGTTGAGGTACTTGCCGGTGAAGAGGGTGTCGTAGCCGGCCTCCTGCAGCGCCTCGGGCAGCGTGCCGGTGTGGTCCATCGACTCGTAGCCACCACGTTCACCGTTCACGGTCACGGTCCGGTGGTTCTGGCTGTACTGCCCAGTCAGCAGCGAGGCACGGGCCGGCACGCAGATCGGCGTCGGAGCGATCGCCTCGGTCAGCGAGGTGCCTTGCGCGGCCAGGAGGCTGCGGGTGTGGGGCATGAACTCGAGATCCTCGTAGGCGAGGTCGTCGGCCGTGATCATGAGGATGTTGGGCTGCGTGGAGTAGGGCGCCCAGTCTGGCGTCGCCGTCGGCGTCGAGGGCACCACACCGTCGTTGTCGCCGCGCGCGAAGGCGTTGCCGGCCAGAGACCCCAACGACCCCAGCGGACCAGCCGATTCAGGCATCGCGCCGAGCGCGATCGAGGCGCCGGCGAGCACGGCAACAGCCGCCACCGCCAATCGGGCGCGAGGCGCCATCTGGTCTGCTCCCTTGGTCGATCCCCGCGTCATATATTTCCGTCCGGTTCCACTCCATACCGGACCGGGTTAACGTTACCGAAGGGGGCCGTCATGGCCCCAATGCCCGGCCGATCAGGAGACTCAAGTGAGCGAATCGCGCGAGAACTACGGCGACTA
>JALZDD010000233.1 GCA_030862715.1 Actinomycetota bacterium
CGCCCTGCAGCGTGTAGCTCTCGTTCGGATGGGGCGGGGTCAGCTCGACCGTCTGGCCGGTCATCTGGCTGTAGGCGTTCAGGAGCCACCACTGACCGTTGGCTCTGTTGGCCTCGACGGCGGAGTCCGACAGGTTGCCGTCGATGTTCCAGTAGGCGATGTCCCCATCGACCTTGCTGTCCTCGAGCGCCGAGACCCACTGGATCATCTGGCCGGGGACGGACGTGTGGTAGTTGAACGCGTACTCGTTGATGTTGATCGGAAGATGCTTCCCGGCGTACGGGGTGCCCTGGTAGATCGTGTCCTCCCAGCCGCGGAACTTGGCCACGTTGGTTCGGATCGAGGCCGGGTCGCTCAGCTCGTGCCAGGTGATCACGTCCGGCATCGTGTCGTTGGCCAGTGCGTGCTTCATGAAGCCCTGCACCTGGTCGTAGAGGATGCTCGTGTTGGGGCCGGCGATCCGGGCGTCGGGGAGCTCACTCCTGATGAGGGCGTGGACCTCGTCCCAGGCCTTGAAGTAGTGCTGGGGGTCGTTCAGCCAGCTGACCTTGTTGTAGCTCCACTGACCGGTCCCGAACATGTTGCCCTCGGGCTCGTTGAACGGCACGAAGACGACGTGGCCGCGGTATCTCTCCGGCAAGGCCTTGACCTGCTCGACCTGGGTCCTGATCTTGGCCTTGAAGTCGTCCAGCTTGGCCTGCGGGGTGTCGCCCGGCCACTGGTAGGGGAACCCGCGGTAGATGTCGGTCATGTAGATGTAGACGTCGCCGCCGGAGCTGTCCACGAGCGGCCCGAGCACCTCGAGGGCGTCGGCGCCGGGGTGCTGCGGACCGTCCTGAGCCTTGGTCGACACGGTGCGCAGGTTGATCCCGTCGATGAGGTTGCTCGACGGGAGGCCTTCGCCGTAGACGCCGTAGAGCGTCCCGGAGGCACCTCCCATTACCTCGCCGGTGGGCTTCGCCAGGTCGATGTCGACCTGGTTCGGATAGCGGACGGTCACCTCGGCCGAGACCGACCGGCCGGCGGCGGTCCCGGACACCGTGAACGTGCCGCGGTCCGCGTACTTCTCCGGGGCGACGTCGTCCCAGGCGATCGGTACGTCACGGTCGTAGCCGTCGCTGTACGTCGCTCGCACCGGGACCGGCAGGTCCGGCTCCTTGCCGACGTCGGTGTAGACGTCGAAGGACGTCTTGGTCGGCGCGACGACGGTGGGCGGGGTGGCGCCGGTGGCTGCGACGAGCTGCTCCTGGCTGAGCGCGGCCCCGTAGACCGCGACGTCGTCGAGCGAGCCGCCGAACAGGTTGTCGGCGGGGAACATCGACCTGCCGAGGAACCCGCTCGTGGACGCGCCCTCGACGAGGTCGGAGGCGGTGACCTTCGTGGTGGCGGCCGCGACGGCTGCGCCGTCGAGGTAGGTGGTGAGCCGATCCGACTCGGTGTCCAGGGTGACGGCGACGGTGTGCCAGGACTTCTCCGGTAGCGGGGCGTAGCCCGAGTTGGTCGCCTCGGCGCCGGTCCCCGCCACGGCCGCCGTACGCAGCACCGACCCGTTCGACGGGGTGAGGAACAGATATCGACTGGTGTCCTTGCCCAGGTCGAGGATCCGCTGCCAGGAGCCGCCACCGCCGTCCCAGCTCACCCGCGCGGTGACAGTGAGGTCGGTGCGACCCTCGAGGACGCCCTTGGGGAGAGTGACATAGGCGCCGTCCGACGAGGACGCCCCGCCGGGCAGGTGCAGCGCCTGGCCGCCGCCGTCTCCGGGGACGGTGTTGGCGGTGCCGCCGTTCACCAAGGTGCCGTCGAGCCCGTTGCCGGAGTCGTCGGCGACCGTTCCGGTGGCCGGGTCGTCGTCGAAGGCGTAGTGGACGACCGGGTCGGGCGCGGTGATCTCGGCGGCACCGGCGCTCGGGGCCACCCCGGGTGCGGCCAGCGCAGCGGCGGCGACCGCGGCCGCCGCGGCGGCAGTGGCCGTCCTGGTGGGTGGGGACGTGAAGGGTGATCTCATCGGTACTCCTTCTGTTGTGGGGTCATGACCGCCGAAGGTGATCGGCGGCGAAGAGGAGGTAGACCGCGGCGGTCCAGGTGTAGGCACGGTCGCGCAGCCCGGCGCCGGTGCGGGCGTCGAAGTTCTCGGCGAAGCCGGACTTCTCGCACAGCGCCCGGAACCGCTCGCTGACGACATCGGCGACGGCTGCGTACCCGCTTCGGCGCAGGCCGTCCTCGATCAGCGCGGTCGACGGGGCCCAGATCGGGCCGCGCCAGTAGCCGTCGTCCTGGTAGTGCGGGGACGAGACCGGCTCGGTGGCCGGTCCATAGTCGGTGAGGTGGTCGCCGAGCCGGTCGGCCATCGCCTCCCGGATGTCGGCGGGGAGCCGGTCGCCGAGCACCAGCGGCAGCAGGTTGAGCAGGCTGGTCCCGGTGCTGCGCCGACCCGAGAGTGCGCCCACGGCGACGAACTCGGTGCCGGTCCAGAGCTGGTCGACCAGCGCGGTGACGAGCTCTTCCCCGATCTTGCGCCAGCCGGCCGAGGGGTGGCCGAGCTCGTCGGCGAGGTCGGCGAGGACGTCGAGCTGGACCGCGAGGAACGCAGCGAGGTCGGGTGACTCGATGACCCGGTCGAGGTCGAACGTGGTGGAGTTGTCCCACCCGCTGTCGTTGCCGTGCTGGTAATAGGGCAGATCATGGCCCGGCCGGCGCCGGGAATCGAGCCAGAACCGGCTCCATCGGACCAGGCCGTCGTGGATGCGCTCGAGCTCGTCGGTGCCGAGAGGGCGGGTGCAGGCGGTCCGCAGCCGCGGCAGCGCCCAACCATGGATCGGCGGCTTGACGTAGTTGTAGAGGATCTCGGAGTGCGAAACCGAGTCGGGCAGCGCGCCGCGGTCGTCCTGGTGGTCGAACGGGGCGAGGAACTGGTCGAGCGCGGCGTCCGGACGGCCGGGTGCGAGCGCCATCGCGTTGAAGCAGTGGTCCCAGCTCCACAGCTTGTCCATCCAGTGCTTCGACATCAGGACCGACTCGCGGCCCAGCAGACCGCTCGGCGCGACAGTCGCCGACCACAGGACGTACGCAGCCAGCGCCGCCGCCGGGGTCCGCTCGCCACGCCACGGGGCGAGGTCGTCGAGGTAGCTGGCGAAGTCTTCTGCCGAGTCCGCGACGACCTCCTCGAAACTCGCCGCCTCCGCCGGCACCGTCTGCTGCGAGGTCGCCTCGCGTACCTCGGCCTCCCAGTCGCCGCCGTCGCTGCCGAGCAGGATCGACCTGGTCGCGGTGCCGAGTGCCTCGGAGCCCTCGACCGAGCGCTCCCCGCGGAGCATGGTGACGCGGTAGCGGTGGCCGGTCTCGTAGCTGGTGAAGACGTCGGCGCCATCGCTCGGGTCGGTGAACAGGTAGGTCCCGGTGAACGGGGTGAGCCCGGCAGCGGCATCGCCGAGACGCAGCGCGAGGCCGGAGCCGCGGAAGCGTACGGCGTCCGTGCCGGCGAACGCGGCCTCGACCCGGCCGTCGTCCGTGGTCCAGGTCAGGATCGTGGGGTTGGCGGACCAGGCCGCCTCGACCGGCTGGCCGCCGCGTTCGGGCCGGAGCGTGAGCACGCCGTGGAGCCCGTTGCGGTGGGAGACGAGGTGGATCGTGTCGGTGCAGGTGTGCAGGGCGACCACGGGGGAGAGATCGAGCCAGGACCCGCGCCGGGAGAACGGGATCTCCCGGACGTCGAAGGCGGCCTCGGTCGAGGGGTCGTGCAGCGGCATACGTGGTGTCCTTCAGTCCTTGACGGCACCCGCCGTCACGCCGGCGGCGACGTACCGCTGGGCGACGACGAGCAGGATGGCGGTGGGGATGGAGGCGACGACGGCGGTCGCCATCAACGGGCCCCACTCCTGGTTCTGGGAGCCGATGTAGTCGTAGAGACCCATCG
>JALZDD010000271.1 GCA_030862715.1 Actinomycetota bacterium
AGCAGGTCATCGAGTGCTTCGGAGAAGGCGTGCTGCTCCGGCGTACGTCCGAACCTCATCGGCCACCCCTCGGCAGGCCGAGCACCCGCTCGGCGACGATGTTGCGCTGGATCTGGTTGGTGCCGGCGTAGATCGGGCCGGACAGGGAGAAGAGGTAGTCGTCGAGCCAGCGCCCTTCGAGCTCGGCGTCGGCGCCGAGCAGCGAGAGCGCGGTCTCGTGCAGCGAGAGGTCGAGGTCGGACCACCACAGCTTGTTGATCGAGCCCTCGGCGCCGACCGAGCCGCCGGCCTCGACGTGGGTGACCGTGCCCCAGGTGTAGAGGCGGTAGGCCTCGGCACCGATCCAGGCGTCGACGACCTGGTCGCGGAGATGGGGCTGCGGGTCGGTCTGCCACAGGTCGAGCAGGCGGTCAGCGGCGGCGCAGAACCGTCCCGGCGAACGCAGCGACAGGCCCCGCTCGTTGCCAGCCGTCGACATCGCGACCTTCCAGCCGTCACCGACGCCGCCGAGCACGTCCTCGTCGGGCACGAAGACGTCGTCGAAGAAGATCTCCGCGAAGCCGGGCGTGCCGTCGAGCTGGTCGATCGGGCGGACGGTGACGCCGTCGGCGTCGAGGGGGAAGAGGAAGTACGTCAGGCCCCGGTGCCGCTCGGCCTCCGGGTCGCTCCGGAAGAGGCCGAAGCCGCGATCCGCGAAGGGCGCGCGGCTGCTCCAGGTCTTCTGCCCGTTGAGCCTCCAGCCGGCCTCGACCCGCGTCGCGGTCGCCCGGAGCGAGGCCAGGTCGGACCCTGCTTCCGGCTCCGACCATGCCTGCGCCCAGACGAGCGTCCCGTCGGTCATGTCGCGCAGGTAGCGCTCCTTCTGCGCCTCGGTCCCGTGGCCGAAGAGGATCGGCGCGAGCAGGGAGATGCCGTTCTGCGAGATCCGGGTGGGGGCGCCGGCGAGGTAGTACTCCTCTTCGAAGATGACCCACTCGGTCAGCGATGCATCCCTGCCGCCATAGATCTCGGGCCAGGCGACCACCGACCACCGACCGGTGGCCAGTGTGCGCTCCCATTCACGGTGCGCCGCGGCTCCCTCGGCGGTGTCCATCGACGGCAGCCGGCCGGGGTTGTTGGCAGCCAGCCACTCGCGGGCCTCGAGCCGGAAGGCCTCCTCGGCCTCGGTGAACTCCAACGTCGTCACGACTTCATCGACCTCGCGTTCATCCCGGCGAGCGAGTCTTGACCGACCTCGGCGTTGTGCGCGTGGGCGGCGTGGTGGAGGCCGAAGACCGAGTCCATCCCGGCGCGCATGCCCATCAGGTCCTCGGCCTGGTTGACCGCCTTCTTCGCCAGCGCCAGCCCCAGGCGCGGCATCTCGGCGATCCGCCCGGCGAGGGCGAGCGTCTCGGTCTCGAGGTCGTCGCGGCGTACGACATGGTTGACCATGCCCCAGCGCTCGGCCTGCTCGGCGGAGAAGCGGCCGCCGGTGAAGAGCATCTCCTTGGCGGCGCGGGGGTTGGTGACCCACGGGTGGGCGAAGTACTCGACTCCGGGGATGCCCATCTTGACCACCGGGTCGGAGAAGAAGGCGTCGTCGGAGGCGACGATGAAGTCGCAGGACCAGGCCAGCATCAGGCCGCCGGCGATGCAGGCTCCCTGCACCATTGCGATGGTCGGCTTCGGCAGCTCGCGCCAGCGGCGGCACATCCCGAGGTAGACCTCGGACTCGCGCGCGAAGCGGGAGTCGACGCCCTCCTTGCCGACGTGGTCCCACCACATCACGGCCTTGCGCTCGAAGCTCTCGTCGATGTCGCGGCCCGGCGTACCGATGTCGTGGCCGGCGCAGAAGTGCTTGCCGTTGCCGCCGAGGACGATCACCTTGATCTCGTCATCGTTGGTCGCTCGGGTGAACGCCTCATCGAGCGCGTAGGTCACCTTCGAGTTCTGGGCGTTGCGGTATTCGGGGCGGTTCAGCCGCACCACCGCGACGGGTCCGTGGGTCTCGTACGTCACGACACTGGTCTCGGTTGGAGTGGCGCTCATGCCGCAGACGCTACCAAACAAGTGCTTGGTTTGGTAGGTTGTCCGGCATGGACCTGACCTACTCCGCCGAGGACGAGGCCTTCCGCGCCGAGGTGCGCGAGTGGCTGGCCGACCACCTGGTCGGCGAGTGGGCCGCGCTGCG
>JALZDD010000277.1 GCA_030862715.1 Actinomycetota bacterium
GCGACCAGCGCGTTGCCGGAGGAGTACTGCTCCCAGCAGCCGGTGAGGCCGCACTCGCACGGCAGCCCGCCGGGCACGACCTGCATGTGGCCGAACTCCCCGGCCATGCCGTTGCGGCCCCGGACGACCCGGCCGTCCAGGATCACGGCACCGCCGATGCCGGTGCCGAGGGTGATGAGCAGGGCCGAGTCGACGCCACGGGCCGCACCGAGCTCCAGCTCGGCCAGCGCGGCGCAGTTGGCGTCGTTGTCGAGCGCCACCCGGGTGCCCCATCGCGAGGAGAGCCGGGTCAGAGTCGGCTCACCGCGCCAGGGCAGGTGGGGAGCGAACATGACCCGCTCCCCAGCCGCGTCGACGAACCCCGCGGCGGCCAGGCCGACGCCGGCGACGGGCCGGCCAGCGGCCACCTCGGTGACCGCCTCGGTCAGCGCGTCCTCCACCAGCTCCAGCTCGACCCGGCGTCCGGGCGTGCTGCGCTGAGCGGTGCGGAGCACCTCACCGGCCGGTGAGACCTCCGCGGCGAGCACCTTGGTGCCGCCGATGTCGACACCGATGTGCAGGCTCACTGGAGATGGCTCACTTGCGGGCCAGGTCAGCCGCGCCGATCAAGCCGGCCTGGTTGCCGAGCGTCGCCTTGCGTACGTCGAGCATCGGCCGGTGTCCGCGGCCGGTCAGCTGGGCCTGGAAGGCACGCCGAGCGGGCCCGAGCAGCAGGTCGTCGGCCTCGGCTACTCCCCCGCCGATCGCCACCACGGCCGGGTCCAGCACGGCGGCGATCGAGGCGATCCCCTCGCCGAGCCAGATGCCGAGGTCGGTCAGCGCCTCGATCGCGAAGGCGTCCCCGTCGCGGGCCGCCTCGGTGATCAGCGGGCCCTTGATCTTGTCGAGGTCACCCTCGGCACGGTCCAGGACCTCGCGAGCCAGCAGGGACCCGCCGCGCGCGGCGGAGCGGACGTTGCGCACCAGGGCCGACCCCGAGGCGTACTGCTCCCAGCAGCCGCGGTTGCCGCAGCCGCACAGGTGGCCGTTGGGCACGACCCGCATGTGGCCGATCTCGGCGCCGACGCCGAAGGCGCCGCGGTAGAGCTCGCCCTCGAGCACCAGGCCGCCGCCGACACCGGTGCCGACGGTCACCAGCATCATGTTGTCGACCTCGGCGCCCGCGCCGTACTCGAACTCGCCCCACGCGGCCGCGTTGGCGTCGTTCTCGATCACGACCGGCAGCTCGAGGACCTTCTCCAGGCGCTCCTTGAGCGGTACGTCGCGCCAGGCGATGTTGGGCGCGAACATGACCGTCGAGCGGCCCTTGTCGATGTAGCCCGCGGCGCCGATGCCGACGCACTCGATCGGGTGGCGGGTCTTGAGCTCCAGGACCACCTCGACGATGGCGGCCTCGATGGCCTCCGGGCTCTTCGCCGGTGACTCGACGCGGTGGTCCTCGATGATGTTGCCGTCGTGGTCGACGACGCCGCCGAGGATCTTGGTGCCACCGACGTCGACACCGCAGGCGAGCTTCTTCGTCGTCATGCCTCAGCTCCAGCCGTCGAGATCGATCCGTTCGACCTTCTCCGAGCGCTGCGCCCAGTCCCGGGTCGCATCTTCCTCAGCCCGCACGCCATCACTGTGAGCTTCCTCGCCTTCACTAGGGCCAGCACCCGGACCCGTGGCCGCCGCGTTGAGCACCGTGACCGCGGCCTGCATCAACGATGCGGCAGCGCTGGCCAGGTGCACCTTGACCTCCGGACTCGACTCCCGGAGGACATGTACGGTACGGCACAGCGGGCAGTAGGCACACTCCGGTGCCCCGGTATCGAGATGCTCTCCGACCGCCTCGGTGAAGTGGCCGATCCGGGAGTCCTTGGCCCACTCGCCGATGGCCTCCATCAGCCGGCCGAGCTCCTCGGCGGTCGACCCCAACGGCTCGTCCGCCCACTCGTGGCGCTGCTCGCTCACGATCACTCGCTCTCGGTGTTCGTCGTCTGACGAGAAAACGTTACTCGCAGCTCCCCGCCCTCGACCCGCGCCCCGCTGACGCGCATCCGGGCGAGTGCGGCGGGAAGGGTCAGCAGGCGCCGGTAGGCACCCACGGTGATCGCCAGCTCGTCGCCGTTGCGGCCCAGCTGCACCTGGTCGCGCTCGACCCACTGGGCCAGCCCGGGCAGCGCAAGATGGACGATCGTGGCCTCGCCTGTGGTCTCGGTGCGGAACGGAGCCGCGGTCTCGGGGACGGCCAGCGGGTCGACGCTGCCGGTCCAGACGACCTGAGCGAGGTCGAGCGGCGAGCTTGCTCGTCCGCTCGCGCCGAGCGAAGGAGTAACCGCGCGAAGCGTGGAGGCGTACGCCGCCTCGGCGACCTCGCGCAGGTCCTCGACCCCGACCGGCTCGGTCGGCCGGTAGAACGAGCGCCAGACCGGCAGCCCCTCGAAGGAGGCGCCGACGTCGCCGAGCACGTCGTCCTGGGCCTTGACCCAGCCGGCGCGCCAGTCGTCGGAGCCGCCGGCAGGGAAGATCCGGTTGGCGACGACGCCGTCGACGCGGTAGCCGTAGAGGGAGAGCGTCGTCCAGGACCGTCGTGCCTCGGCGAGCACGAGCCGCTCGGGGGTCAGCACGATGCGTACGGACGCCTCGGGGCCTGACAGCAGGGCACGGACCTCCGCGAGCTCGTCGTGGAGCCGGACCAGGGCGTCGAAGACGGAGTCGCCGGGCATCGGCACGCCGGCGGCCTTGGTCAGCACCGGCTTGAGCGCCTTCACCATCTTGCGCTGCACCGGGAGGATGCGCTCGAGGTACCAGCCCAGGGCCTCGGGAAGCGCGAGCAGCCGCAGCGTCTCGGCGGTCGGCGCGCAGTCGACCACGATCGTGTCCCACTCCCCCGAGACCGCCATCCGGCGCAGCTCCAGGAGCGCGAAGACCTCCTCGGCCCCGGGGATGATGGTCAGCTCCTCGGCCGCGATCCGGTCCACCCCGATCGTGTCCAGGACGCTCAGCAGGTAGCCCTGCACCTCCGCCCACGACTCCTCGAAGCGGCGCTGGGCGTCGACGTGCTGGACGTAGAGGTGCTCGGTGACCTGGACCGGCTCCGAACCCAATGCGCCCTCGACTCCGAACGCGTCGCCCAGGGAGTGGGCAGCGTCGGTCGATAGGACCAGGGTGCGCAGGCCACGGGCCGCGGACATCGCCGCGGTGCCGGCCGAGACGGTGGACTTGCCGACGCCGCCCTTGCCGGTGAAGAGGAGGATTCTCACGAAGGCATGCCCTGTTTCTCGACTCTCTGCTTGAGGCCTCGCAGCGCGGTGTCGATCAGGACCTTCTCGCCCTTGCGCTTGAGCATGCCGATCAGCGGGATGCTCAGGTCGAGGGCGAGCCGGTAGGTGACCTCGGTGCGACCACCGAGGTCGCGCAGCACGTAGGCGCCGTCCATCGACCGCAGCAGGTTGCCCTTGACCAGCGACCACGTCACCTGGCGGTCGTCATCCCAGTCGTACGCCAGGGTGTACTCGTCCTTGATCGGCGCGACGTCCAGCACGAAACGGACCTCCTCGGCCCGCCCGTCGACGCCTGTCTCGAGGACGCTGACCTCCTGCATGCCCTTGGCCCAGGCCGGATAGGACTTGAAGTCCGCGATCACCGCCATCACTGCCGAGGGCGCGGCCTCGATCACGATCGTCGAGGTGGTCTGATCGGCCATCGGTGGTGTCCTCACTCCCTGACTTGCTAGGTGCCATGGAGCGTACCGGATAGCATCCCGGTGAAATGGTCGGGCTGTGACGGGGGTAACCTCCGGTTCGTACCCACCTACCATCAGTATGCGGAGGCCCTAGTGCGCGAGTTCTCCACGCCCGCGACGTACGTTGTTCCCCCCACCGGCAGTCTGAGCGACGATGTCGTGCGCAACGCCGCCGAGGCACCCGATGTCGCCGTCCTCAGCCGGCCAGGTGTCGACGGCACCTGGGTCGACGTGACGTCGTCCGAGTTCCTCGCTGAGGTCTCCGCGGTCGCCAAGGGACTGATCGCGGCGGGCGTCGGCGCTGGGGACCGGGTCGCGCTGCTCTCGAAGACGCGCTATGAGTGGACGCTGATCGACTACGCGATCTGGTTCGCCGGCGCGACGACGGTGCCGATCTACGAGACCTCCTCGGCCGAGCAGATCGAGTGGATCCTCCAGGACTCCGCCTCCGTGGCGATCATCGCCGAGGACGCCGGCCACATGAGCCGGATCAGCGAGGTCCGCGCGGGCTGCGCAGCGCTCAACAGCGTGTGGTCGATCAACGACAACGCCGTCGACCTGCTGGTCAAGCTCGGCACCGACATCACCGACGAGCAGCTCGAGGCCCGCCGCAGCGCGGTCACCCCCGACGACGCCGCGACGCTGATCTACACCTCCGGCACCACCGGACGCCCGAAGGGCTGCGTGCTGACCCACGGCAACTTCATGTTCGAGCTCGGCGTCGTCGTGGACTCGCTCGACGGCCTGTTCAACATCGAGGGCCGCAGCACGCTGCTGTTCCTGCCGCTCGCGCACGTCTTCGCGCGGATCATCCAGATCGGCTGCATCACGTCCCGCACCCGGCTGGGCCACACCCCCGACATCAAGAACCTCGTCGCCGACCTCGGCACCTTCCAGCCGACCTTCGTGCTGGCCGTGCCGCGGGTGTTCGAGAAGGTCTACAACACCGCCTCTCAGAAGGCCGTCGCCGACGGCAAGGGCCGCATCTTCGACATGGCCACCGAGGTCGCGATCGACTACTCCCGCGCCACCGAGACCGGCAAGGCGCCGTTCCTGCTCGCCGCCAAGCACAAGCTGTTCTCCAAGCTCGTCTACGGCAAGCTCCTCGCCGCGCTCGGCGGCAACTGCTCCTACGCGATCTCCGGCGGGGCTCCGCTCGGCGACCGTCTCGGCCACTTCTACCGCGGCATCGGCGTCACCGTCCTGGAGGGCTACGGCCTCACCGAGACGACCGGCGCGCTCACCGTCAACCTGCCCGAGGCGTTCAAGATCGGCACCGTCGGCCGGCCGATTCCCGGCACCTCGGTGCGTGTCGCCGACGACGGCGAGCTGCTCTTCAAGGGCGGCCAGGTGCTGAAGGAGTACTGGCAGAACCCGGCCGCCACCGCGGACGCGAAGACCGATGACGGCTGGTTCCACTCCGGCGACCTCGGCGAGGTCGACGACGAGGGCTTCGTCAAGATCACCGGCCGCAAGAAGGAGATCCTGGTCACCGCCGGCGGCAAGAACGTCGCCCCGGCCGTCCTCGAGGACCGCCTGCGCGCCCACGTCCTCGTCGACCAGTGCATCGTCGTCGGCGACGGTCAGCCGTTCATCGGCGCGATCGTCACCATCGACCCCGAGGCCCTGCCCACCTGGGCCGAGGCCAACGGCAAGTCCGGCGACATCGAGGACCTCGTCGAGGACGAGGACCTCCTCGCCGTGATCCAGAGCGCCGTCGACGACGCCAACAAGGCGGTCTCGAAGGCCGAGTCGATCCGCAAGTTCGTGATCATCCCCGACTCCTGGACCGAGGAGGGTGGCCAGCTCACCCCCAGCCTCAAGCTCAAGCGCAACGTGGTCATGCGCGAGTTCAGCCACGAGGTCGACGCGCTCTACGCAAAGTAGGCTTTTCTCGTGCTGCCGAGTCGGCGCATCTGACCCCGTGTCTTGCGAAGCGAAGCGAGCAAGAGGGGTCGGATGCGCCGACTCGGCCTATCTTCCGTCGAGGACCCGATGAGCAATCGCGATGCGCTGCAGGGTGGTCGGGTGGGAGCCGAACCACCACTGCGACCAGGCCTGCGGGGACGGGTCGGAGAGCGAGCGGGCGCCGAGGTCGTGCTGCAGGCGTGTGAACGACTCCAGGTCGCCGGTGGCATGTAGCGCGTCGACGTCCGCGCGAGCCTCGACGTGCCGACTGAGGCCGTTCTGGACGGGCATCGCCAGCACGCTCGCCAGCGCGAAGACCGCCATCAGCATCGGGACGGCTTCGGGGGTGGCGTACTCGTCCTGGCGGCGGCACGACAGCAGCAGGCCCAGGAGACCGACGCCGGCGACCGCGCCGGCGGCGCCGATGACCGTGCCGACCAGGACGTCGTCGTGCTTGGCGTGGGCGAGCTCGTGGGCGACGACGGAGAGGACCGCCCCGCGCGCGGCAGCGCCCCGCTGGGAGTCGACGAGGTTGTCGTAGAGGACGACGCGGCGGGTGGAGCCGAAGCCGGTGACGTACGCATTGAGCGAGGTGGTCCGCCGCGACGCGTCGACCACCAGGACGTCGTCGAGCTCGACGCCCTCCCGCTCGGCGATCGCCATCACCTCGGTGCGGAACTGGCCGCGCGGCAGCGGCTCGAAGTCGTTGAACAGCGGCTCGATGACGACCGGGTAGACGAACGAGCCGACGACCACCAGGGCCGCGACGAGGGCGGCGGCGACGGCCGGCCACCAGCGGCGGGCGAGGCGGATGCAGGCGAAGAGGACGAGCAGCGCCACCGAGGTGGTCACGATGCCGACGACCTGGTTCAGCAGCGAGTCACCCAGCCAGGGCCCCCACGCCTGCCGGGAGAGCCCATAGCGCATCTGCAGGCGGTGGATCGCCACCCCGAACGGCAGCGTCGCGATCCAGCCGAGGAGCGTGACCACGGCGACCGCGAGCACCACCCGGAGCAGCCATGGTCCGCGAATCCGTGCCACCAGACGCCGCCCCAGCGGGGTGAACCCGAGCACGCAGGCGACCACCAGCGAGACGACGAGCGAGGCCCGGCTGATCCAGCGAGCGGTGCCGGAGTAGGCGAGCATCCGCTCGAGCTCCTCGGGCGTGAACACGTCACGCTCGTCGGGCAGGTCGAGCGCGCCGCCCGGGTAGGGGTGCCACGGGATCAGCAGCCAGGCGAGCACCACGAACGCGACCGCCCCGAGGACGAGAACCACCCAGGACGTACGCCGCGTTGCACTCACTTCTGCCCCCGTCATCGAGCCGAGTGTGACAGATGGGTCCGCCAGCGGGCGGTCAGTTCGTCCTCCCCGAAGCCGAAGCTTGCCTGCAGCGCCTTCTCCAGACCGATGCCGCGCCCGGTGTCCTCGTAGAGGTCGACCAGGGCCTGCTCGCCGCCGGCCTCGGCGAGCACCTCACAGGCGAGCCAGGCGGCTTCGTACTCGGCGCCGAAGTGCTCCGAGCGGGTGTTGAACTCGGCCTTGCCCGGCAGGTGGTCGGGGGCGCCGTTCTCGCGGACCTGGGCGAGGATCTGGCCGGCGGTCTTGGACATCGGAAGCTTGGTGTCGCGGAGCGCGACGTAGTCGGCGAAGCCCTCGACCAGCCACATCGGCCGGCGGGTGTTGGTCGCGGCGTCGGTGGCCGCGTGGGTGGCCTCATGGGTGATGACGATCTGGGCGCCGGGGGCGTCGAGGTCGCCGATGACGCCCTGGTTGACCCATACGTGGAGCGGTGTCCCGACCTTCGTGGACCCGTCGACGGTCGCGGTCACCGCCGCGACGGCGGCGTAGGTGCCCGGCTGCGCGCCGAGCGCGGAGTCGAGGCCAGTCGCGGGCACCTCGAGGACCAGGCGCGGGTCCTTCCAGGGAATCACCTTGCGGACGCCGGCGACCGCGGTGGTGGCCAACTCTGCGTAGCGGTCGGCGACCTCGGCGGAGGCCTGGACGACGACGAGGGTGGAGCCGGTGCGGCGCACCTCGACCGGGCCGCTGACCCACAGCGGCAGCCGGGTGCCCTGGGCAGCCGAGAACCCGGTGATCGCGCCCTCGGCGTCGAAGCCGACCTTGAGCTCCTCGGTCAGCGCGGGATCGCCGGGCATGCGCCACGACATCTCGACGTCGGCCGTCCAGGAGCCGTCCTGCTCCACGTTGCCCGCCTCGGCGACATACCTCGCGGTGACGTCCTCGATGCCGATGGCCTGGGCGTTGCGCACCGCCACCGAGGCGGCGTCCTCGCCTTCTGGCTCCACCCCCTCACGTACGCCGTCGACCAGCTCGTCCAACGAGGCTCGAGCACCTTCGGTGTCGGCGCGCACGACCGGCGCGGTGGACGGTGTCGGCGCGACGTACTCGCCCCCGCCGGTCAGCCGCCAGCCGACGAACCCGGCGAGCAGCATGACGAGCACCAGCGCGGCCCCGACCAGGGCCGGGCGAGAAAGAAGAGAGCCGACCGTTCGCACCTGCGAACGATCGGCCTCTTCGGGGTGCTGGGTCAACTCAGCCCGGGCGGACGGCGCCCGTGTAGGGCATCTCGTCCATCGGGGAGACCTTCACACCGGTGCTCGGGTTGGAGGCGTGCACGATCATGCCGTTGCCGATGTAGATGCCGACGTGGCTGATCGGGCTGTAGTAGAAGACCAGGTCACCGGGGGCGAGCTGGTCGCGCGAGACCTGGGGTCCGCTGCTGTACTGCGCCGAGGAGGAGTGCGGGAGCGAGACGCCGGCCTGGCCCCAGGCACCCATGGTGAGGCCCGAGCAGTCCCACGACTCGGTGCCGGTGGCGCCGTAGACGTAGGCGTCGCCGACCTGGGCGAGGGCGTAGTCGACGGCCACCTTGGCGCGGCCCGAGGGCGGCGGCAGGTTGCCCGGGATACTGGTGTCGGCGGACTGGAACTCCTCCAGCTCGTCGGCCTCCAGCTCGTCGAGCTCGGCCTGGGCCGCCTCGTACTTCTTGTCGATCTCGCTCTTCTTCTGCTGCATGGTCGACTTGACCTTGGCCATCTGGGACTTGGCGTCCTCGGTGGCCTCGCGGCGCACCTGGAGGGCCTCCGCCTCGGTGTTGTACCGAGCCAGCAGGTCGGCCTGCAGAGCGTTGTAGGACGAGACGGTGGACAGACCGGCGAGGAACTCCTGCGGGTCCTCGGAGGTGATCACCTGGCCGACGGCAGAGACGTCGGAGCCCTCGAACTGCCGCAGCACGGAGTCACGGAGCTCGGCGCGGATCTTGTCGAGCTCCTTGCTCTGACGCTTCTCGTCGGAGCTGAGGTCCTCGAGCTGGTCCCGGAGGTCCTGAAGCCGCAGCTTGGCGTTGCTGTAGTCCTCGTTGGCCGCCTCGGCCTGGGTGTAGAGCTTGTCGACCTTCTTGCGAACGTCGTCGATGTCAGGGTCTGCCTGGGCGGGGGTCGCTGCGGGAATGATCCCGGCGACACCGATGGCGGCGATGCCGGCTACTCCGGCAATGAGTCGCTTCCGGTCGCGTGTCACGAGCGGACGGTCTCCTTGTGTAGTCGTTGACGCCTACCGGGTGAGCTGACGGGTTCAGGCACGACCTGCCTTACCACCGCTCCTCGATCTGGTCTCCCAGATCGCCCTTGCGGCGGATGCACCCCAGGTGATCGCACTCCGTTTTCGCGGCGTACGACCGGTGTGGTTCCCCGGCTCCTGGCCCGCCCCGAAGCGGGCCTGGACTAAGCGCGACACTCGCGTGGGCCGGTTGACCCACTCCCACGAGCGCCAAGTTCCTGCGCACACTAGCCGACGGCATCCCCCACCTGCCAACCACCCACGCCCAAAAGTTCGGCTACATCCCTTCCACCATGCGCAACGGCGGGACCAGTCCACCTTCGGCCAGCACGTCGAGCGCCCGGCGCTCGTCGTCCTCGATGGTCAGCTCCGGCGGCGGCCCCAGGAGCACGGTGACCACGCAGTCGTGGCACGCCAGTCCCCGCACGAGGCAGGTGTCACAGTCGATTCTCGTCGTCATGTGAGTGACGGTCTCACCGAGCACCGACATTTTTGCTTTCGTACGGTTGCGTGCGGCGTGTCATCACCATCGCAGCACGGTATTCGAGGCGGCGATCGCGGACCGGGTCCCTACACTTGGCACATGGAGGTCTCCGCGTACGCGACGCTCCCCGACACGGTCCGGGGGCGCATCGTCGCGCTCACGGCCGGGGTGCTTCCCGACGTGGTGCGGCTCCCGCCCGCGCTCAAGCGGATCGCCGACTTCGCGCCCGCCCGGCGCGCCAAGGCCGGCGGCGCGATGATCGCCTCGGTGCTCGAGAGCGACGACGAGGTCCGGGAGAAGGTCGGCAGCCAGCTGCGCCCGGCGTACGTCCCCGAGGGCTCCTCCGACGACGTCGTCCTTCCCGAGGACCCGGCCGAGGCGGCCGCCGTCGTCTGGCTCATCCGCCCCGACGGCTGGGAGGTCTCGCTCAAGGAGGCCTTGGACCGGCTGGAGGCCGCCGCGGTGCCGGTGGTCGACGCCGAGGTCGCCCGCCTGCGCGGCAAGCTCGCCGCGGCCGAGGACGAGATCCGCGAGGTCCGTGCCGACCGCAAGGCCCGTATCGACGACCTCAAGGCCGACAACACCGCGCTGCGGCGCAAGCTCGGCGAGGCCCGGGCCGCCGCACGCGAGGCCGGCACTGGACTGGACGAGGCCCTGACCGAGACCCGCGCGGCGCTCGCCCGCGCCGAGGACGAGCTCGCCGCGCGTGACCGCCAGCTGCGTCAGCTCCGCAGCCAGATCGACAAGCTGGAGCGCGAGGCCGCCGCCGAGCGGCGTACGTCCAAGACGGACCGCGAGGACGCCTCGCTGCGCGCCCGGTTCCTGCTCGACACGCTGCTCGACGCGGCCGGAGGCCTCCGTCGCGAGCTCGCGCTGCCCCCAGTCACCGGCACGCCGGGCGAGCGGGTGGAGGCCGAGCTGGCCTCCGCGGACGCCGCCGCCGGTGCCGGGGTCACCAGCAGTGCCCACCTCGAGCAGTTCCTGGCCATGCCGCGGGTCCGGCTGATCGTGGACGGCTACAACGTCTCCAAGGCCCTGTGGCCCGACTCGGCGCTCGATGCTCAGCGGCTGCGGCTGCTGCGGGCGATCGCGCCGATCGCTGCCCGCACCGGCGCCGAGACGACCGTCGTCTTCGACGCCCACTCCGCATCCGTACGCCCCACCGCTGTGCCTCCTCGCGGCGTCAAGGTCCTCTTCTCCCCCGAGGGCGTCATCGCCGACGACGTCATCCGCGACCTCGTCGACGCCGAGCCGGCCGGCCGAGTCATCCTGGTCGCCACCGACGACGCCGAGGTCGTCAAGGACGTGCGCCGCGCCGGGGCCCGCACGGTCCCGCTCTCCTCGCTCTCGCCCCTGCTGGGCTGATCCAGCAGGCTTCCTGCGCCACGCCGCCCTGATTCGATAGGTTCTCCCGACGTTCGAATCATCGGGAGTGGGAGACCAGCGCGTGCGGCACACCCTCAGCGCGATCGGCAGGATGATCCTGTGCGCCGCGGGATTCGTGATGTCCATCTACGGCAGCGTCCAGCTCAACGCCCTCAAGTCGCCGGGATTTCGCGAGCTGCTGCACGAGTCGAGCTTCTGGGTCGCCGCCATCGGAGGCCTGATGACCGCGATCGCGTTCGAGGCGATGCGACGGGCGCAGGTTCCCCCGGCGCCCCCCGCCCAGCCCGTCGACGTGGCTGAGCCAGTCAAGCCCGTCGAGCCCACCCCCAGCGAGCCTGAGAAGGACGAGCGACCCGCCGACGACGGCGACAAGCTGAGTCTCCTCGAGGTCGTCGGTCTCGCCGCGGGCGGCGTCATCGGATCGGGCTGGCTGCTGGCCGTGCCCGGCCTCCACGAGAGCCTGGGCGAAGCCGCTCTTCTTGGCTGGGCCGCCGGCGGCGTACTCATGCTCACCATCGCGGTCGTGATGGTCGAGTTCGGGCTCATCTCCCAGCGCACGGGTGGGCTGCTGTTCCACCCGCACGACGCCTTCGGGCCGCTGGTGGTGATCATCCTGGCGGCATCCCTGTGGATCTCGTACGCCATCAACCCGGCCGCCCAGGCGGCGGCCGCGGTCAACGGGCTGGCCGAGGTCGTCCCTGCTCTGGCCGGCGAGGACGGGCTCACCGGGGTCGGCTCCGCCCTGGCGGTGGCGGTGACCGCCGCGATCATCGCCTTCGTCCTGCTGCCCCGACGGCTCGTCCTCCGCACCAACGCGGCCCTGACCCTGCTCAAGATCGCCATCCCGGTGATCTTCGTGGTGTTCCTGGTGCTCGCGGTCCCCGGTCGCCCCACCGGCGCAGAACCGGCCCCCGGGCCGACGTCGACCGGCGTGCTGAGCGCCCTGATCACCAGCGGCGTCATCTACGCCTACATCGGCTTCCAGGCGCCCCTGGACGTGACCGGCGAGGTCCGCGGCGGCCGTCGCGAGGTGGCCGGGCGCGTGCGCTGGGCGGTCTACGGCACGGTCGTCGGCTCGTTCCTGCTCTACTCCGCCCTCCAGCTGGTCTACGCCGAGCACATGTCCGCCTCCGGGGCCGAGCACGGCACCTCCTACGCGCGCCTGACCGACGCGGCCACGCTGGCCGGGGCGCCGATCGACTGGCTGGTCGTGCTGATCCGCATCGCCGCGATCATCGCCCCGATCGGGTCCGGCATCGTGTTCACCTACGCCCTCAGCCGCGAGGTCTACGCGCTCAGCGCGGAGAGGTACGTCCCCAGCGGGCTGCACGAGCCGCGTGCATCACGGCTTCCCGGCCGCACCAGCGACTCCTTCTGGCTGATCCTGCTCGTGAACCTGGTCCTCGCGCTGGTCGTCCTGGTGGCGGTGGGCGGCGACTGGCAGACCCTGGCCGTGCTCAACACGATCCCGATCCTGATCCTGTACGCGGTCACCTGCGTCGTCCTGGCCGTGCGCTCCGACCTGCTCGGGATGGGTGCCCAGCGGCTCCTCCCGTTCGCGGCGTACGCGGCCTTCGTCGTCATCGCGCTGGTCGTCAACGAGTCCGCGTGGGACCGGGTGTGGAAGGGCGTGGCGGTGATCGGCTGGGGATCGCTCGTCCTCCTCGTGCTCCCCTGGCTCCACCATCTTCGGGTCCCCGGCCTGGGCTGGTACGACGCGAAGAACCACGGCGCGCGCCTGGTCTCCCGCGATCCGGCGAACCGCCCGTTCGTCGTGCTCGCGCTGTACCTGGTCGCGCTGACGCTGCTGAGCGCCGTCCGCCACCGGATCGACGACGCCTCCGTCTGGAGCGTGTGGAGCCTGCGTGCCCTGGTGATGATCGTCGCCTCGGGCGCCTTCGTCCTCCTCGTCGGCGCGGGGCGTCGCTATCTCAGGCAGACCCGGCTCACGACGACCCGGCCCTGACCCACTCGGCCTCCTCCTCCTGGCCGGCAGCGACCAGGGCCTCCACCACGGCATCGACCCGGGCCCGGTCCTGCCACCGCCCGACCGAGCGGCGCAGGACCCCGGCGCGGCTCGCCTCCGGATAGCGGTGCAGGCGCAGCCGCGTCGTGATGCCGACGATGTCGGTCGGCGTGACGCTCTGCGCCTGGTCGAGATAGCGGATCAGCAGCCGGTCGGCCGTGCCGGCGAGCTCCTTGCGAAGGAACTGGTGGGCGGTCTCGGCGATGGTGGGCCCGGCTCCCCGGCGGTTGATCGCCTCGTCGGCGAGGTGGTGCCAAGACGTACGTACCGCGTCGGTGAAGCCGGCCGCCTCGAGGGCGGCGAGGCACTCGGCGTACCAGGCGACGTACGTCTCCTCGGTCGGCGCCGGGTAGACGAGCAGGTCCTCGGCCAGCCTCCAGCCGACGTCGGCAGCGACGGCCGACCGGCCCCGCCTCCCGACCCGAGATGGCACGTGCCCGAGCAGACCCACGATCTCCTCGGCGGGGCGGAGCCTGACCAGGGTCGCGGCCTGCCGGCGAAGGTCCTCGCCCAGCGTCCGGCCGTGGCCGTCGGCGAGATAGCCGGCGATGCCCTCCACCACGGCGGATCCCATCGGCTCGTGGTCCGGGCCCTCCGGGGTGAGCACCCAGTGGAGCAGGTTCCGCATGGTCTCGGCGGACGGCTGCGCCCACGACCACCGGTCGAGGAAGTCGCCGAGCCGCTCGATGTGGCCGCTGTGGGCGAGCGCGCGCACGAGCATCGCGGCCTGGGCCTCGTTGCCCTCCTCGATGAGGGTCTCGCAGATGCGCTTCAGGTTCATCGGCGTCGCGTCGCCGGCCATCGCTGCCAGGAGGCTGTCGCGGCCGGGTCCTCGGCTGCCGCGCAGGAGCAGCACGACGTGCTCGCGCGCCTCCTCGGCGTTCTCGCTGCCGTCGAGGCGCAGCTTGAACCAGTCCTCGAGCACGCGGCCGCCCGGACACAGCTCCCAGAACGCCGCGACGAGATCCTGCTGCTGGGCGGGACCGGGTGCCCGGCCGAGGTCGCCGATCGCGCCGAGGGTGCGCCAGAGCAGGTCCAGCGCGATCTCGCGCAGCCTCGGGCTGGCGTACAGCGCGACGTACAGCAGGGCCTTGTCGAGGTTCGAGCGACCGCTGGACGGGGCCGCGAACTGCTTCACGGTGTCGTTGACCAGGTCCGGCGCGCCGAGCAGGTGCAGCGCCCGGAGGAACCGGGCGATGTCGGGGACGGTCCGCTGACGGAGTACGTCGTGGATGACCGCATAGGCGATCGAGGCGTCGTGCTCGGTCTCGATCGCGAGCCGGGCGGCGTCCTCGGGCGGGCGGTGCAGTGCGGCGGCCGCGATCAGGATCACCCGGTCCGCGGCGGACTCCAGTGAAGTCGCCACGGCGGCCAGGTCGCCGTCCGCGAGCCTGCCGTAGGCGTGCAGCGCCTGGACCGCGATCGCCGGATGGCCCTGCGTACGCAGCTCCGCGAGCCAGGCCACGAACCGGTCGACACCTTGGCCGGAGACTCGGGCGAAGGCGTGGTCGATCAGCTTCTGCGTGTTGAGGACCTCGTCGGCCTTGGCGCCGTCGAGCACCGTGACGTATTCGACCAGGCCCGCCAGATCGCCGGTCAGCGTGTCGAGCACGCGCTCGTTGAACCGCAGCGCCGCGGCCTGTCCGTCCCCGCTCAGCAGCGTCCTGGCCTGCTCGCCGGCCTCCGCCGGCTCGACCTGCAACGAGCCCGAGCGAGCGAACCACCTGGCCCAGGGCCGGTCCTCGTTCCCGGACGTCGACCCCTCGGTGCCGCTGTTTCTCGCAGCGATCGCCCACACCTCCCATGTCGGTGGCCACACCCTAGTGGCGAAGGACTGTCGGCGGCACTCGCTAATGTGTTCGCATGAGCACGGCAGCGGTGAGAGAGGCGCGCAAGGAGATGCGCGCCCGTGCCGTGGCCCGCCGCCAGCGCGAGCAGGCCACCGGAGGCTGGGAGGCCCAGCGAGGCTTCGACGAGCTCGGCAGACCGTTGCGCGACCTGACCTTCTGCGTGGTCGACCTGGAGACCACCGGCAACAGCCCCGACAACGGCGGCATGATCACCGAGATCGGCGCCGTGAAGGTGCGTGGCGGCGAGGTGCTGGGCGAGTTCCAGACCCTCGTCAACCCACACACCGGCATCCCGCCCTCGATCGCCGTGCTGACCGGGATCACCAACTCCATGGTCGCGTCCTCCCCCACCATCGAGTCGGTGCTCCCGGCGTTCCTCGAGTTCGCCGAGGGCTGTGTGCTGGTCGCCCACAACGCCCCCTTCGACGTGGGCTTCCTCAAGCACTTCGCCGCGAAGCAGGAGCGGCCCTGGCCGCATTTCGAGGTGCTCGACACGGTGAAGATCGCCCGCCGGGTGGTCACCCGCGACGAGGCGCCCAACCACAAGCTCGGCTCGCTGGCCCGGGTCTTCGGCTCCCCCACGACCCCCAACCACCGCGCCCTCTCCGACGCCCGCGCGACGGTCGACGTCCTCCACGGCATGATGGAGCGCCTCGGCAACATCGGCGTGCAGACGCTGGAGGACCTTGCCGTCTTCTCGGCCAAGGTCACCACCGCCCAGCGCAAGAAGCGTCATCTGGCCGAGGACCTGCCGCACGCCCCCGGCGTCTACCTGTTCAAGGACGACAAGGGCCGGGCGCTCTACATCGGCACCTCCAAGGACCTCCGGACCCGCGTACGCACCTACTTCACCGCCTCCGAGACCCGCTCCCGGATGGGCGAGATGGTCGGGTTGTCCGCGACCGTGCAGGGCATCGAGTGCGCGACGGCGCTGGAGGCGGGGGTCCGTGAGCTGCGGCTCATCGCCGAGCACAAGCCGCCCTACAACCGCCGCTCACGACGCCCGGAGAAGATGCACTTCGTCAAGCTCACCCAGGAGCCGTGGCCCAGGCTGTCGCTGGTCAAGCAGGTGCTCGACGACGACGCGGACTACCTCGGCCCGTTCGGTTCCAGGAAGGTCGCCGAGAAGGCGCTCCAAGCGCTGCACGACACCTTCCCGATCCGGCAGTGCGCCGACCGGCTCCCGCTGCTGCCGCGCAAGACCCCGTGCGTCCTCGCCGAGCTCCACCGTTGCCTGAGCCCGTGCGACCAGAGCGTCCCCGCGGAGACGTACGCGACCCTGGTCTCGCGGGTCCGCGCGTCGCTGCTCCACCGGCCCGACGAGGTGGTCGAGACGGTCACCGAGCGGCTCACCGGCCTGGCCGAGCAGGAGCGGTTCGAGGAGGCGGCCGTCCACCGCGACCGGCTGACCTCCTACCTGCGCGCCGCCGCGCGCACCCAGCGGCTCACCGGCCTGACCCGGCTGCCCGACCTCACCGCGATCCGGCGTGAGGACGACGGCCGCTGGGCGGTCCACGTGGTCCGTCACGGGCGGCTTGCCGGGGCCGGGGTGATCCCGCGGGATGCCAACGCGCACGCCTACGTCGCCGACCTCCAGCTCAGCGCCGAGACGGTCCTGGCCGCCCCCGGCCCGGTGCCGGCCGCGAGCGCCGAGGAGACCGAGCTGGTGCTGCGCTGGCTGGAGTCCCCGGGCGTACGCCTCGCCCACGTCGAGGGCGAGTGGACCTGTCCGATCGGCGGTGCGGGCCGGCGGGCAGCGGCACTCTAGGACGATCGGCTAACGTGACCTGCGTGATCACAGCGATCGTCTTCATCAATGCCGAGGTCTCCCAGATCCCCGAGGTGGCCGAGGCCGTCGCCGCCATCGATGGCGTCAGCGAGGTCTACTCCGTCACCGGCCAGATCGACCTGATCGCCCTGGTGCGCGTCCGTGCCCACGAGGACGTGGCCAACGTCGTCGCCGACAAGGTCAACAAGGTCCCCGGCGTGCTCGAGACCGAGACCCACATCGCCTTCCGCACCTACTCCCAGGTCGACCTCGAAGCCGCCTTCTCCATCGGGCTCGACTGAGCCCGTCCTCGTGTAGCCGAGTCGGCGCAACTGCACGCCTTGGAGCGAAGCGAAGCGAGCGAGGCGTGCGGTTGCGCCGACTCGGCGCGTAATCATCTACAGCCCCAGGCAACCCTCAGCGAGAAGTAGCAGCCACCCACCGGTCGAGCACAGCCTGAGCAGCCCCCGAGTCGATGGCCTCGGCCGCACGAGCGATGCCGCCCGCGAGCCGCTCGTCGACACTGCCGGACCCGGCGTCGTGGACGGCGAGAGCAGCACCGGCGTTGAGCACGACGGCGTCGCGTACGGCGCCCTTCTCCCCGGCGAGCAGACGGCGCACGACAGCGGCGTTGTAGGCGGCGTCGTCGCCGCGCAGGTCCTCGGCGGTGGCCCGGCCGATGCCGTGGTCGAGCGGCTCGACGGTCGCCTCGGTCACGACCCCCTGCGAGACCATCCACACGTGCGAGGTCGTGGTGGTGGTGAGCTCGTCGAGGCCGTCGTCGCCGCGGAAGACCCAGGCGTCGACGCCACGGCGGGCGAAGACACCGG
The DNA here is from genome assembly GCA_030862715.1 of Actinomycetota bacterium. The sequence goes on from JALZDD010000277.1 coordinate 17,562, forward strand.
CCATGACGGGCGCGGCGGAGGCGTCTGCGCAGCCGATCGCGGAGGACGCCGGGCGGGCCGGGTTGGTCAGCGGGCCGAGCAGGTTGAAGACGGTGGCGATGCCGATCTCGCGCCGCGCGGCGGCGGCGTGGCGCATCGCGGGGTGGAAGGCCGCGGCGAACAGGAAGGTGATCCCGGCCTCCTCGGCCACCTCGCCGACCCGGGAGACGTCGAGGTCGAGCCGGATGCCGAGCGCCTCGAGCACGTCGGCCGATCCCGACTTGGAGGAGGCGGACCGGTTGCCGTGCTTGACGATCTTGGCGCCGGCGCCGGCCGCGACGATCGCGGACATCGTGGAGATGTTGACCGAGAAGGACCGGTCACCACCGGTGCCGACGATGTCGAGCACGCGCCCGGGCACGAAGATCGGGTTGGCCTTGGCCAGCATCCCGTCGGCGACCCCGGCGAGCTCGTCGACGGTCTCACCCTTGGCACGCAGGGCCACCGCGAAGGCGGCGATCTGCGAGGGCGTCGCCTCTCCCGAGAGGATCTCCCCCATCGCCCACGCCGCCTGGTGCGCGGACAGGGACTGTCCCGCGACCAGCGTGGTGAGGACCTCGGGCCAGGAGTTGGGCGCGGACGTCATGCGCCAACGTTAACGGGCCGCAACAGTCCCACGACCGTCCGGGCCAGCTCGAACGGGTCGAGCGGGTGCGGCACGGTGGCTTCCGCACGCGACCACGTGCCGAGCCACGCGTCCTGAGGACGACCGATGAGGACCACGATCGGCGGAGCGTCCTTCACCTCGTCCTTGACCGCCTTGGCGATCCCCAGTCCGCCGGCCGGAGCGGTCTCGCCGTCGAGCACGGCCAGCGCCAGGCCACCGGCGTCGAGCTGCGCGCGAACGGCCGGCTCGGTGGCCACCTCGACGTACTCCACCTCCGGCAGAGACGGGTGCGGGCGGCGCCCCAGAGCGAGGATCACCTGCTTGCGTACGTCGACGTCGTCGCTGTAGACGAGGATCTTCAGTGATTTCGAGGTGGTGTCGGTCACACCCCGATGCTAGCGCCAACACCATGCCCTGCGGCCATATGTCACACACCGAACCTGAGCGGTGTCTAAGGGTGTAGCAGCACCCTGAAACACGACACACAGGGTCCCAAGAAGACTCCGGGAAAGGGGCAGGACATAATGGCGGGCGTGGCGACAGTATCGACTCTTCCAACAGCCCGCCTGCACGGGCATCACGACCGTCCGAGCATGGTCAGCGTGGGGACGATCATCTGGCTCGCAAGCGAGCTGATGTTCTTCGCGGCGCTGTTCGCGGCCTACTTCACGATCCGCGCGGTGAGCCCCGAGGTGTGGGAAGCCAACACCTCCGGGCTCAACATCCCGTTCGCGGCGGTCAACACGACCATCCTCGTGCTGTCGTCGTTCACCTGCCAGTTCGGCGTCTTCGCCGCCGAGCGCGGCCAGGTCGGACGTAAGGGCTCCCTGCTCGCGGTCCGCCTGTGGGGCCTGCGTGAGTGGTTCATCCTCACCTACCTCATGGGCGCGGTCTTCATCGCCGGTCAGGCGACCGAGTACGCAGCCCTGGTGCAGGAGGGCATCGCCCTCAACCGCGGCATCACCGGTCCCGACGACCCCTACGGCTCGGTCTTCTACCTGACGACGGGCTTCCACGGTCTGCACGTCACCGGCGGTCTGATCGCCTTCCTCTTCGTGCTCGGCCGGACGTACGTCGCCAAGCGCTTCACCCACGAGCAGGCCGTCTCCGCGATCGTCGTGTCCTACTACTGGCACTTCGTCGACGTGGTGTGGATCGGCCTGTTCGCGACCATCTACCTCCTCAAGTGACCAAGGACTGAATGTGCGTCTACTGAACCGCTCCGTCGGTCGACTGTCGCGGCACCGTCGCCGCCCGTTGGCCGGTGCCGCCGTGCTCCTGGTCGCCCTGTTGAGCACCGGCGGCGCGTACGCCGCGCTCGCCCCGGCCTCCCAGGCCGAGCAGGAGAAGGACAACGCTGCCCTCGTCGCCGAGGGCAAAGAGCTCTTCATGATCAACTGCTCCACCTGCCACGGCTCCAACGGTGAGGGCATCACCACCCAGAACGGGAAGCTCTACGGCCCCTCCCTGATCGGTGTCGGTGCCGCCTCTGTCGACTTCCAGGTCGGCACCGGCCGGATGCCGATGGCCCAGCCCGGCGCCCAGGTCGAGGTCAAGGACCCCAGCTTCAACCAGGACGAGATCGACGCCTTGGCCGCGTACGTCGCCAGCCTCGGCCCCGGCCCGGCCGTCCCGGACCGGGAGCAGTACGACCCGGACACCTTCGCCTCGGAGAAGGAGAGGGAGGAGGCGGTCGCCCTCGGTGGCCAGATCTTCCTGACCAACTGCACCGCCTGCCACAACTTCACCGGTGCCGGCGGCGCCATGCCGCGCGGCGGCGAGGCGCCGAGCATCCTCAACACCGACCCGAAGCACATCTACCAGGCGATGCTGACCGGTCCGCAGTCCATGGACACCTTCTCCGACGGCAACATCAGCCCGGAGGAGAAGAAGGCTGTCATCGCCTACGTCGAGTCGATGAGGGAACAGCCCGACTACGGCGGCTTCAACAACGGCGCGCTCGGTCCGGTGACCGAGGGCATCGTCGCCTGGGTCGTCGGGCTCGGCGTCCTGGTGGCCTTCACCGTGTGGATCGCCGCGCACACGACGCGCACCAACCAGACCAAGAAGGGATCTGCCAAGTGAGCAGCGACCTCAGCGAGATCGAGAAGCACGACGACTCGCACCCCGAGCTCAACGCGCACACCGACGCGCTGCTGCCCGACCCGGGCATGCACGAGCATCACTGGCGTCCCACCGACGTCGACCCCAAGGCTGAGAAGCGCGCCGAGCGCCAGGTGGGCCTCTTCTTCGGTCTCTCCGCGCTCTGCTCGGTGCTGTTCGTGGTGGCCTACTTCGCCATCAAGCCGGGCTACGACGGTGACGTCTGGGCCGGCTACGGCGCCTCCAACCTGGCGCTGGGATCGACCCTGGGCTTCGCGCTCCTCTTCCTCGGCATCGGCGTCATCCAGTGGGCCCGCAAGCTCGTCGTCGACATCGAGCACACCGAGGACCGCCACCCGGCAGCCTCCTCCCCCGCGACCCGCGAGGTCGCGGTCGCCGAGCTCAAGGCCGCGCTCCACGAGTCCGGCATGGCCCGCCGCCCCTTCATCCGCAACGCGATGATCGGCTCGGCCGCCCTGCTCGGGCTGCCCGCGGTCGTGATCCTCAGGGATCTGGGTCAGACCAACGCCCAGATCACCGAGGAGCAGCCCTACCCGGGCGCCGGTCTCGAGCACACCGTCTGGGATGCCGGCGTGCGCGTCGTCCGCGACGTGGTCGGCACCCCGATCCGCCCGGGCGACCTGGAGATCGGTGACCTGGTGAACGCCGAGCCGGCGACGATCTTCGACGGCAGCCTGCACGGCGCGCCGCTGCAGATCGCCAAGTCGAAGGCGGCCACCATCCTGCTGCGGATGGACCCCAACGACATCGACCACGACGTGACCCGCAACTGGTCGGTCAACGGCATCGTGGCCTACTCAAAGATCTGCACCCACGTCGGTTGCCCGATCTCGCTGAACGAGCGCACCACGCACCACCTGCTGTGCCCGTGCCACCAGTCGACCTTCGACCTCGCCGACCACGGCAAGGTCATCTTCGGTCCGGCCGGCCGCCACCTCCCGCAGCTGCCCCTGGGCGTCGACGCGGACGGCTTCCTCGTTGCCCTCTCGGACTACCCTGAGCCTGTGGGCGTCAGCTACTGGGAGCGCAACACCCACGACATCGACACGATCTTCGACGACTGGTCCAAGGACCACGCCGCCGATGCTGAGCAGTACGGCTACAAGGAGGGCGGACAGTGAGCACCGACACGTCCAAGGTTGCCGCCAGCAACGGCACCAACGCCGCTGCCCCGGCAGGCAAGCCGACCAAGGCCGGCGCAGCCGCCAACTGGGCCGACGAGCGCCTCGGCCTCGGTGGCCTGAGCAAGTTCCTCTCCCGCAAGATCTTCCCCGACCACTGGTCGTTCATGCTGGGTGAGATCGCGCTGTGGAGCTTCGTGGTCCTGCTCGTCACCGGCACCTTCCTGACCCTGTGGTTCAAGCCCTCGATGGCCGAGATCACCTACCAGGGCTCCTACGCGCCGCTACGCGGCATCGACATGTCCGAGGCGATGGCCTCGACGCTGGACATCTCCTTCGACGTACGCGGTGGCCTGCTGCTGCGCCAGGTCCACCACTGGGCGGCGATGCTGTTCATCGCCTCGATGATGATCCACATGATGCGCGTGTTCTTCACCGGCGCGCACCGCAAGCCGCGTGAGATCAACTGGGTCATCGGCGCGACGCTGCTGCTCCTCGGCACGCTCGAGGGCTTCACCGGCTACTCGCTCCCCGACGACCTGCTCTCCGGCACCGGCATCCGGGCCGCGGACGGATTCATGATGGCCATCCCCATCGTGGGGACGTACCTGTCGTTCTTCCTGTTCGGTGGCGAGTTCCCAGGCGACGACATCATTCCACGCCTGTTCACGATCCACGTGCTGTTGATCCCGGCGCTGCTGCTGGCGCTGATCGGTGCCCACCTGATCCTGCTGATCTACCACAAGCACACCCAGTGGCCTGGCCCCGGACGCACCGAGAAGAACGTCGTCGGCTACCCGATGGTGCCGAACTACATCTCCAAGATGACCGGCTTCTTCTTCATCACGTTCGGTGTGACCGCCCTGCTCGGTGCCTTCTTCTCGCTCAACCCGGTGTGGAAGTTCGGCCCCTACGACCCGACCAAGGTCACCGCCGGCTCGCAGCCTGACTGGTACATGGGCTGGCCCGACGGCGCGCTGCGCATCATGCCGGGCTGGGAGTCGCACTTCTGGGGCTCGACCTGGTCGTGGAACATCTTCTTCCCGGTCATCGTGCTGCCGATGGCGGCCTGGATGGTCGTGCTGATGCTCCCGTTCATCGAGGCCTGGATCACCGGCGACAAGCGCG
>JALZDD010000304.1 GCA_030862715.1 Actinomycetota bacterium
GGTTGGTCGAGATGACCACCGCGACGTACATCATCAGCACCAGCAGCGCCGCGACCGAGCCCATCCCCGGCATCGCCGCGATCAGGCCGTCGACGACGCGACGCATGGACGGGACCGAGTTGACCAGACGCAGCACGCGCAGGATCCGCAGCGCCCGCAGCACCGACATCGGCCCGGTCGCCGGCACCAGCGCGATCGCGACGATCACGGTGTCGAAGATGTTCCACGGATCGAGGAAGAACCTGGGGCCGTACGCCACCAGCCGCAGCACCAGCTCGACGACGAAGACGGCGAGGAGCAGGCCGTCGAGCAGCGCCAGCTCGTGGGCGAGGTGTTCGGGGACCATCGTCTCCACGCCGAGGACCACCGCGTTGAGGATGATCACCCCGATGATGATCCTCTGGAAGGTGTCGTTGTCGACCAGCGCGCGGATCCGGGCGCGCACCGAGATGTCTTCCGAACCCATGTTCGCTTCGTCCTCCTGTGACCCGTGACAGCGGCGGGGAGCCTACTGCATGGGATCTACTGGGTCGCCAGGTGCAGTGCGAGCCCCAGCCCGGCGAGACCGACCAGCCAGCGCAGCGGGCGCTCGGGGGCGACCCGGACGATGGCGGGCCCCAGGAAACCGCCGATCACGGCGCCCGATCCGAGGGCGACCGCGGCGGGCCAGCTCACCGGGGCGAAGAAGACGTACGCGATCGCGGCGGTGCCGTTCGCGACACCGGTGGCGACGTTCTTGACCGCGTTGGTGATGGCGAGGGCCTCGGTGCGCTCGAGCACGAGGACGGCCAGCGCGATGATTCCGACCCCGGCGCCGAAGTAGCCGCCGTAGATGCCGAGCACGAACACGATGACGCCCCAGCCGAACCCTCGGGCCAAGGTACGTTGCTCCTCACCGCCTGCTGATGAGGCCAGCCGTGGCGGCCGCGCTGCTGCGCGGGCAGCGGCCCAGGTCCGGATCCGGTCGCGGAGCAGCAGGAGCACCGCCCCGGCGCCGACGAGCCAGGGCACCACCGTCTCGAACGCCTCGGCGGGCGTGGTGAGCAGCAGGGCCGCGCCGACCGCGCCGCCGAGGAAGGAGGCCAGGGCCAGCCAGGCGATCCTTCGGCCTTGGCCGCGCAGCTCGCGCCGCGAGCCGGCGACGATGCCGCCGGTGACGCCGAACATGGCCACCGTGTTGGTGACGTTGGCGACGACCGGCGGCAGCCCCGCGGCCAGCAGGGAGGGGTAGCTGACCAGCGAGGCCAGACCGGCCACCGAGCCGGTCAGTCCCGCACCGATGCCGGCGAGCAGGAGCCAGGCGAGCTCGGCGCTCACCGGGCGGTCATCAGGGCGGTCAACGAACCAGGCACGGGCGCTTGGGATCGAAGGTCCACCCCGACACCAGGTACTGCATGGCGACGCCGTCGTCGCGTACGCCGAGCCCGTGCTCGAGGTAGAGCTCGTGCGCGGCCGCGACCCGGTCGCGGTCGATCCGGATCCCGAGCCCCGGCGCGGTCGGCACCGCGACGGCACCGTCGCGGATCTCCAGCGGCGACTCGGTCAGACCCTGGCCGTCCTGCCAGATCCAGTGGGTGTCCAGCGCGGTGATCTCACCCGGTGCGGCGGCGCCGACGTGGGTGAACATGGCCAGCGAGACGTCGAAGTGGTTGTTGGAGTGGGAGCCCCAGGTCAGCCCGAAGTCGTGGCACATCTGGGCGACCCGGACGGAGCCGGACATGGTCCAGAAGTGCGGGTCGGCGAGCGGGATGTCGACGGCATTGGTGCGGATCGCGTGGGACATCTGGCGCCAGTCGGTGGCGATCATGTTGGTCGCCGTTCGCAGCCCGGTGGCGCGCTTGAACTCGGCCATGATCTCGCGGCCCGAGTAGCCGCCCTCGGCGCCGCAGGGGTCCTCGGCGTACGCGAGCACGTCGTCCCTGCCCTTCAGCAGCCGGACCGCGTCGGCGAGCAGCCAGCCGCCGTTGGGGTCGAGGGTGATCCGGGCGTCGGGGAAGCGCTCGTGGAGGGCGGTCACCGCGGCGACCTCCTCCTCACCTGCGAGGACCCCGCCCTTGAGCTTGAAGTCGGCGAAGCCGTAGCGGGCCTGGGCGGCCTCGGCGAGGCGTACGACCGCCTCGGGGGTCAGCGCGACCTCTCGCCGGACGCGGTCCCAGTCGTCGGCGGCGTCGGGCTCGCGGAGATACGGCAGGTCGGTCTTGTCAGGGTCACCGACGTAGAAGAGGTAGCCGAGCATCGGCACCGAGTCGCGCTGCTGCCCGTCGCCGAGCAGCTCGGCGACCGGCACACCCTGCGCCTGACCTGCGAGATCGAGGAGCGCGGACTCCAGCGCAGTGACGGCGTGGACCGTCGTACGCAGGTCGAAGGTCTGGGCTCCGCGGCCGCCGGCGTCGCGGTCGGCGAACCGCTCGGCGACCTGCCGCAGCAGGCTGCGGTAGCGGGTGACCGGCTGGCCGACGAGCAGCTCGGCGGCCTCTTCGATGGTGAGACGGATCGGCTCGCCGCCGGGGACCTCGCCGACACCCTCGCGTCCCTTGGAGTCGGTGAGGATCGCGATGTTGCGGGTGAAGAACGGCGCGTGCGCGCCGCTGAGGTTGAGCAGCATCGAGTCGTGGCCCGCGACGGGGACGACCTCGACCTTGGCGATCGTGGTGCTGGTGGTCATGGCAGCTGCAGCTCGCCGTCGATCCGGCGGGCGAGGTGCCACGGGTTGTCGTCGCGTACGGCCTCGGGGAGAAGGGCGGCAGGTACGTCCTGGTAGGCGACGGGCCGCTGGAAGCGCTCGATCGCGAGGCTGCCGACCGAGGTGCTGCGGGAGTCGGATGTGGCTGGGAACGGGCCGCCGTGGACCATCGCGTGGCCGACCTCGACGCCCGTGGGCCAGCCGTTGAAGAGGATCCGTCCGGCCTTGAGCTCGAGCGCGGCGACGACCTGGGCGGCCGCCTCGTTGTCGGCGTCGGTGGCGTGGACCGTCGCGGTGAGCTGGCCCTCGAGGGAATCCAGGCTGGGCAGCAGTTCCTCGACGGTGTCGTAGCGGACCACGACGCCGGAGGCGCCGAAGACCTCGTCGGTCACGCCGGCGAGACGGGCGGCCTCGACGATCTGGGGCGCGGGGGCGTCGGTGTCGCCGGCGGTGCCCTCGCCGACGACGGTCACGCCGTCGGTGGCGCGGAGGGCGGCGGTGCCCTTCGCGTAGGCGGCGGCGATGCCGGAGGTCAGCATGGTCGCGCCGACGGCCTCGGCCGTTGCCCGGCCGGCGGCTGCCAGGAAGGCGTCGCCCGCCTCGCTCTTCGGGAGGAAGAGCAGGCCGGGGTTGGTGCAGAACTGGCCGGAGCCGAGGGTCAGCGAGCCGACGTACGCCGTGGCGAGTGCGTCGACGTCACCGTCGAGCGCTCCAGGGAGGACGACGACCGGGTTGATCGAGGACATCTCGGCGTAGACCGGGATCGGCTCGGGCCGGGCCGCCGCGGCAGCGACGATCGCGAAGCCGCCACCGCGGGAGCCGGTGAAGCCGACGGCCTTGATACGCGGGTCGACGACCAGGGCCTGGCCGAGCTCGATGCCGCCCTTGAAGTCGGTGTCGAGGAGGTAGGAGAAGGTGCCGGCGTGCAGCCCGGCCTTCTCGACCGCGCGGGTGATGGCCTGCGCGACCAGGTAACCGGTGAGCGGGTGCGCCGGGTGGCCCTTGACCACCACGGGGCAGCCGGCGGCCAGCGCCGAGGCGGTGTCACCACCGGCGGTGGAGAAGGCGAGCGGGAAGTTGCTGGCGCCGAAGACCGCCACCGGCCCCAGCGCGATCTGGCGCTGGCGAATGTCGGACCGCGGGAGCGGGGTCCGGTCCGGAAGGGCCGGGTCGATGCGTACGCCCAGGTGGTCCCCGCGGCGCACGACGCCGGCGAACATCCGGAGCTGGCCGGTGGTGCGGCCGACCTCGCCGCTGATCCGGCCCTCGGGCAGGTGCGACTCGGCGACAGCGGCCTCGACGATCTCGGCGCGGGACGCCT
>JALZDD010000329.1 GCA_030862715.1 Actinomycetota bacterium
CCTGCTCCTCGCTGGCACGCACGATGTGCGAGAGGTCGGAGAACTCCAGGCTCTGCTGGCCCGCGACGGTGTAGTCGCCGCCGTCGATGACCTTCGCGTAGCCGGCGAGCTCCTCGGTCATGGCGGCGAGGAACGCGGCCTGCCGAGCGGCGAAGTCCGACGCGCTCATCCCCATGGTGGCGACCATCGCGGCACCGTGGAAGAAGCCCGTGAACATCTGGTACATCCCCGACAGCATCGCCAGGTCCACCAGCGACGCCCGGCCGGCGTCCTCGCCGTGGAACTCGCTCGTGGCCCAGACGTCGAGCGTCGGCAGGAGGGCGTCGTACGCCTCCGGCGAGCCGCTGTAGAAGATCTGACCAGCGCGGGACCCGATCATGGCGGGCACGGCCATGATGGCGCCGTCGAGGTAGTCGATGCGGTACTCGGCCGCCCAGGAGGCGAGCCCACGGGACTCGTTCGGCGTCGTGGTGGTGACGTTGACCAGGGTGCGGCCGCGCAGCTCAGCGGCGGCCAGGCCGAGAGTCTCCTCGACGGAGGAGTGATCGAGCAGGCAGGCGATGACCACGGGGCTGGCCAGCACCGCGGCAGGGACCGAGTCCGCGGCACCGGCGCCGCGCGCCACCAGGTCCTTGGCGCGCCCAGGGGTGCGGTTCCAGACGGTGACGGAACGGCCGGCGTCGAGCAACGCTGTCGCCAGCGCGCTGCCCATCGCGCCGAGGCCGAGCACGCTGACGTCGGTCGAGGGGATCGAGTTTCGATTGGTTTCTGACACGTCATCCATGCTGGAGGACGTCGCCCGGTTGCGGGAGTACCCACTATTTACTGGGGTACGCACCAATTGGTCAGTGCCCAGCCTCAGGGTTGAACCTGAGAGACGGGCGACACGTACGCCGATAGCATTCAGGATCATGGGACTCCCTGAACCGCACCCCGGCCAGCCCCGCCGAGCCGACCTGCGCGTCAGCGATGCCGACCGCCACGCGGTGGCCGACATCCTGCGCGAGGCCGCGGGCGAGGGCCGGCTGGACATCGACGAGCTCGAGGAGCGGCTCGAGGAGACCTACAAGGCCAAGACGTACGCCGACCTGGAGCCGATCACGCAGGACCTGCCGGTTGCCGGGCAGGCGCCGGTACTGTCACCCCCACTGGCCGCGGCGCCGGCCGCCGGCGCGGTGCCCGTCGTCTACAGCGAAGGCGATGCGAGCGACAGCGCCAGCGCGTTCCTGAGCAATGTCGAGCGCAAGGGCGTGTGGGTGGTTCCCCAGCAGTTCTCGGTCCACGCGGTGCTGGGCGACGCCAACATCGACCTGCGCGAGGCCCACTACTCAGCTCGTGAGGTGGTCATCAATGCGACCTCCGTCCTGGGCAGCGTGAAGGTCACCGTCCCGCCGAATGTGCACGTGATCGTGGAGGGCAACGGCGTCCTCGGGGAGTTCAACGAGCCGTCCGCGAAGGTGCCCGAGGCGCTCACCGCGGACTCTCCGGTGGTGCGGGTGCGGGGCCTCGCGGTGCTGGGCGACGTGACCGTCAAGCGCCGGGGTCCGCGGGGCCCGAAGCGCACGCTGAGGCAACACCTCGGTCTCGAGTAATGCCATCGGGGCCAGCAAATTTCACCGTGTTGAGGCACGCCTGTCAGACCCCCACTACCATTCGCCCCATGGGAACGACCCCCGAGCCATTTCGCGGCCAGAATCCTGATCCGAACCTCCGGATCAGCGATGCCGACCGTCACAAGGTGGCCGACATCCTGCGCGAGGCCGCGGGCGAGGGCCGCCTGGAGATCGACGAGCTCGACGACCGCCTCGAGGCGACCTTCAAGGCCAAGACGTACGCCGACCTGATCCCGATCACCGTCGACCTGCCGGCCGTGGGCACCCCGGCGCCGCCGGTCCCGGTGTCCAAGCCTGCCTCCGCGAACAGCCCAGCGGTCTTCGCCGCCAATCCGATCGAGAGCCAGCTCTACGTCGCGATCATGAGCGGCGTCGACCGGCGCGGGGTCTGGACGGTGCCGGCGACCGGCAACGTGATCGCCCTGATGGGCGGCGCCGAGCTCGACATGCGGCAGGCGCAGTTCTCCGCGCAGGAGACCGTGATCTACGCCAACGCGATCATGGGCGGGGTCAACATCACCGTCGGCCCCGATGTCCAGGTCGTGATGCAGGGAGTCGGGATCATGGGCGGCTACGTCGGTCCGCGCGGCATCGAGCCGACCGGCGGTCCGGTGCTTCGGGTGAAGGGCCTGGCGCTGATGGGTGGCGTCACCGTCATCCGCAAGCCGCTGAAGGAAGCGAAGGGCTCGCGGCAGCTGAGGATGCCGCCGCCGCACGAGCTGCACTGAGCAACACATCTCGGGGGATGGTCCGCTCCGCGGACCGATTTTGTCGTGCCTGGAAACCAGGCACTACCCTCACTTGAACCAGATATTGTGTAGTTACATAATAGACAAAGGAGTCTCGGGATGAAGCCGAAGTGGAGCGCACTGCTGGGCGCCGCACTCCTGGCCGTCGTGGCCCTGATCGCCGGGCTCCTGGTCCTCGGACCGAAGACGGTCGCCGCCGGCTCTGCTGCCGCCGACCCGTCGGCGGCGCCGGTCGAGGACGCGGCTGAGCTGGCCGCGACGACCGACGAGCGCCCCAACATGGTCCTGATCCTGATGGACGACTTCTCCCTGGAGCTGCTCCGCACGATGCCGGAGGCGACCAGGATGGCGGCCGAGGGCGCGACGTACCAGAACTCCTTCGTCATCGACTC
>JALZDD010000349.1 GCA_030862715.1 Actinomycetota bacterium
TCGACGCACGCCCCGAAGACGGTCAGATGAGCGACATCTACCTCGAAGGCGTACTCCTCACGCAGCCGCTCGCTGATTCCGTCGGCCACTGAGGGGTCAACACTGGTGACCTTCTGACACTTCCTGCAAACCGCATGAAAATGCGGACGTCCGGAGACCGAGTGGTAGGTCGAGGCCCGCTCGCCCAGGTGGGCGTGCCGCACCAGTCCCAGCTCCTCGAGCACCTCGAGGTTGCGGTAGACGGTGGAGAGGTTGATCGCCGAGGACGACTCACGTACGACCGCGAGCACCTCCTCGGGGGTGGCGTGCCGCAGCCGCTCGACGGCGCCGAGGACCAGCTCGCGCTGGGGCGTGAGTCGATAGCCCTTCGCCCGAAGGGCTTCGCGCCAGTCCTCAGCGGCCTCGGTCATGACTTCTACTTGTTGACTCGCTTGAGCCGCGCCCACAGATGCGGCTGCAGCGCCTGGCCCATCGCGGCCATGTCGAAGGCGTAGAGGAGGTCGCCCTCGACGTTGCCGTAGAGGCGCTTGCCGGCGGTGTATTCCTTCGCCGTCTCCGTGCGGGCGACCGCGTCGGTGGTGAGGTCGAGCTTGCCGCCCTCGGCCTTGCCGTACCAGACCTCGACGATTCCGGTGTTGTGCGTCATCACCCACTCGACCTCACCCTCGGGGCGGAAGCGCACGAAGCCGGTCTCCAGCGCCGCGTCGCGCACCTTCTCCCCGGTCTCCGGGTCGATGATCCACGAGCGCGCGAAGTAGTGGAAGAACGGTCGCCCGTCGTGGGTGAAGATCAGCTCCTGCCCGAACTCGAACTTGTCGATCGTCGGATAGTCACCGTGTCCGTTGCCCTGCCAGGTGCCGAGCATCCACGCGCAGGGACCGGCATCGGGGTGAAGGTTCTCCGGAAGTTCGAAAGCCACACGCCGAGTTTAGGCCGTACGTCGGCTACGACCCGAAACGCAAGCGCTAGTGTGCTCGGCATGCAAGAACTCGTGGTGAAGGTGACCGTGGGTGCCGAGGCGCCCGAGCGTACGAACCAGGCCTTCACGGTCGCCTCTGCGGCCGCGACCGCCGGCGCGAAGGTGTCCCTGTGGCTCACCGGTGAGGCGACGTGGTTCGCGGTGCCCGGGCGCGCGGAGGAGTTCACACTGGAGAACGCGGCGCCGCTGCAGGAGCTGATCGGGCTGGTCATCGAGGCCGGCCAGGTGACCGTGTGCAGCCAGTGCGCCTCGCGCCGCGACCTGTCCGAGGACGACCTCATCGACGGCATCACCATCAAGGGCGCGGTCGTGTTCGCCGAGGAGATCCTGCGCGACGGCGTGCAGGCACTCGTCTACTGAGACCCCCTTACCAGAACTACAACAATGTAGTTCCAGGTAGCAGGCGTGTTAATCCTCTCGGAGACTCCACACACCGCCTACTTCGCCGTTAGCATTCACCCTCGTGAGCACGCAGACCCCCAGTGGCAAGTGGTGGAGCCGTGATTCGGCCGCCCAGCCGGGTGACGACGAGGACCTGACGGCGCGTGCTGCGGAGTTGGCCCGCGCCGCTGCCGCAGCCGAGTCACTTCGCATCTCAGCCGAGCAGGCGGCCGCCGAGCAGGCGGCCGAGCGGCTGGTTGCCGAGGAAGCTGCCGCCGAGCACGCCACCGCCCGCGGGAAGGCCGACGAGACCGCGAAGCTCCACGCCCAGCTGGCCGCCGACGCCCACCAGGCGCGTGAGGTCGCGGAGAAGGCAGCCGAGAAGTATGCCCTCGCCAGGGTCGAGGCCGAGAAGCTCGCCGACACCCGGGCCAAGGAGCGCGCCGAGGCCGAGGAGGCCGCGGTCGCGAGGGGCAAGGAGCTGGAGGCGGCCGAGCTTCGCCTGCTCGAGGCGGCCCGTGTCGCCGAGGAGCAGGCCACCGCACGCACCGAGGCCGAGGAGTCCGCCCGCGCCAGGGCTGAGGAGGCCGCCGCCGCGGCCGCTTCCGCCACTGAGGCCCACACCAAGGCAGCCGAGCACGCCGAGCTGGCCCAGGCCGCCTACGCCGCACGCAGCGTCGCGGAGGCAGCCGCCGAGGACCGCCTCGAGGAGATGGACGAGCTTCGCGACGCCCTGGCCGCAGCCGAGAAGGCCGCGCGCAAGGCCGCCGACGAGGCCCGCGCCGCCTACGACGCACGCAGCGAGGCGGAGGCCGCCGCCGAGGCCGCCTACACCGCTCGCGCCGCGGCCGACGCCCGTTCCGAGGAGCTCGCGCGGATGCGCGAGGAGGCCGACGCGGCCGCAGCCGGCCGGGCCGACGAGGCGCTGGCGGCGTTCACCGCGCGTCAGGCCGCCGAGCAGGCCGCCAACGACCGGGCGACCGAGGCCGAGAAGGCTGCCGCTGCGCGCATCACGGCCGAGGAGTCCGCGGTCGCGATGGCGACACAGGCCGAGCGGGCCGAGCGGGCCCGCAAGGAGGCCGAGGCTGCGGCCGAGGCCGCCTATGCCGCCGCCGAGGCTGCCGCGACCGCCCGTGCCGAGGCCGAGGAAGTAGCGAAGGAGGCCTTCGAGGAGCGCAAGGCCGCCGACGCCAACGCCGAGGACCACGCGATGACCAGGGCCGCGGCCGAGGCCGCGGCGGCCGACCAGTACGCCGTGGCAGCCGAGGCGCTCGCCGCGCGCACCGAGGCGGAGGAGGCCGCACTGCGCGCCTTCAAGGCCGCCGACGCCGCCAACGACGCCCGTCTCGAGGCCGAGAAGAGCGCGAAGCAGTACGCCGAGTTCGCCGCTGCCGCCGCGCACGAGGCCAACGAGAACGAGGAGCGCTACCGGCAGCTCACCGAGCTCGCCTCCCAGGCCGAGCAGGCGGCCGAGTCCGCCAACCTCGCCCGGATGGCGGCCGACCAGCGCGCCTCCGAGCACGCCGATCTCGCGGTCCAGGCCCTGGAGGGCAGACGTGCCGCCGAGCGCGCTGCGACCGAGGCCAACGAGGGTCGGCGCGCGGCGGAGTCCGCGCTGCGTACCGCCCACGAGTCGATGACCGAGGTCATCACCGCCCAGGCGCGCGAGCGTGAAGAGGCCGAGCGCCGGATGACGGAGATGATGAACCGTCTCGCCGACGTCCAGCAGCAGGCTGCTGATGCCGTACGTCTGCGGGCCGAGGCCGAGGAGGTCGCCGGCCAGAAGGCGATCGACCGCCAGGCCGTCGAGGCCTCGATCCTGCACAACACCCAGCTGGTCGAGCAGGCCATCGTGGACCGGCAGATCGCCGAGCGCCGCAGCGCCCAGCTCGCCAAGCAGCTCGCCGACCTGCGCGAGGCCGTCATGCTCGCGGTCAAGGGCGGCAGCACCAACAAGCGTGCGATGCAGGCCCTCGAGCTCACCCTCGCCGCGACCCCGACGCCGCCCGAGGCACAGTTCCCCATCCCGGACGCTCCCGATGAGCCGCTCGTGGTCGAGCCCCTCGCGCCCGTCGAGGCCCCGAAGGCCACCGCTCCGGCACCGGTCGACTCACCGGCAGCGCCGCCGGCAGGTCCTCCGACCGCGCCCGTGACGCTGCCCGAGCGACAGACCGGCAAGAAGCAGACCGACAAGAAGCAGTCCGAGGACTCGGCCGCGGAGCCGGCGGACCTGCCTGACACCCCCAGCGACTCCCTCCCCCAGCGCTCGAGCGGCTGGCTGGCGGCGGTCAAGCTCGCCGAGTCCGGCAAGTTCCCCGGCGCCAAGATCCCGGGTGCCGGCAGTGCCGCGCCCGAGGCGGCCACGGCTGCCGACGAGTCGGAGGGCGAGCCGGTCGGCACCAAGAGGCTCACCGTCCGCACCTTCAGGCCCGAGGACGGCTCGCTCATGACCGAGAGCACCGTCACGGTCACCGAGGAGGGTGTGCTCGACGTACGCAAGGACGAGCAGACCCACACCTACGACCTCTACGACACCCACACCGACATCACCATCAAGGGTGAGCCGGCCACCGACGAGTGGGTCGTCGAGTTCAACACCGACGAGGCGGGTGCGGTCCAGGTCGACAAGTCGATGGTCGACCCCGAGGCGTTCCAGCGGGAGGTTCTCCGCTGGCGCCCGGACATGGCCGGCTGAGTCAGAGGTTGTCGCGCAGGACCTGCGCGATCTCGAGCACAGCGGCGCGAGACGTACGCCCGGCCCCGACCACGTTCAGGAACCCATGGATCTGGTCGGCGAAGCGGCGGTGCACGACCTTGACCCCGGCCTCGTCGAGCTTGGCGGCGTACGCCTCGCCCTCGTCGCGCAGCGGATCGAAACCGGCAGTCGCGACGTACGCCGGGGCGACCCCGGTCGCCGGGATCTCCGCGTACAACGGAGCGTGGCGCGGGTCGCGGCGGTCGATGTCCTCGGGCAGGTAGTTGTTGGTGGCCGCGGCGATGAAGTCGGCGGTCAGGTAGAAACCCTCGCTGAGATCCTCGCGGCTGCGGGTGTTCGCCTCCGACTGCGTCACCGGGTAGATGAGCAGCTGGAACGCGCAGGCCTCACCGACCGCGAGCGCGACCCCGGCCGCCAGGTTGCCGCCGGCGGAGTCGCCGCCGACCCCGATCCGGGCCGGGTCCGCACCGAGCTCGGCCGCATGCTCGACCACCCACCGGAACGCCGCAACCGAGTCGTCGTACGCCGCGGGGAACGAGGACTCCGGCGCCAGCCGGTAGTCGACCGAGAGCACCTTGACGCCCGACTCGCTGGCCAGCAGCCGGCAGGGAGCGTCGTGGGAGTCGAGGTCGCCGAAGATGAAGCCGCCGCCGTGCAGGAAGACCAGCAGCGGCGCGTTGCCCGAGGCACCCTCCGGGACATAGAGCCGCGCCTTCAGCCCCGCGGCCCAGAGCTCGCGCACCGACCCGATCTCCTGACGACCGCCGCCGAGCTGCGACTGCCGCAGCAGCGCCACCCGCCCCTTCGGGATCGGCAGCGTCGACGGGTCCGGCTCCCCTGACACCTTCATCAGCGCCAGCATGATCTGCGTGTCCACTGCCAGCGTCTGCCCGTCGTACGTCACCGGCTCGCCGACGAGCCGCCGCTGCACCGGAGCCGGAAGGTTCAACGCCGCCGTGAAGGCGGGCCGCTTCACGGACACCAGCAACGGATCGATCAGGGACGAGACGCGCGCGAGAATCGACATGCGCTCAAACTACCCGTTACCAGGGACATCGTGTAACAGGTAGTTCGACTGGCGACCGGGTCAAAGGTCAGAGTTCGGATCACGTCTCCCCCAAAGACACGCAGGTGAGTCACACTGGCCTCATGAGTCTCGACCCGCAGGCCCCCACCCGCTCGGCCGAGGACACCGTGAGCCTGACCGCGGTTCCCGACCAGCCCTTCGACGTCGAGCCCGAATACATCCCGGATCACGAGGCGCTGGCCGAGGTCGAGAAGTACGAGGACCGCTTCCTCGACCGGGAGCTGTCCTGGCTGCGGTTCAACGAGCGGGTGCTGGAGATGGCGGAGGACGAGACGCTGCCGCTGCTGGAGCGCGTACGTTTCCTGGCGATCTTCACCTCCAACCTGGACGAGTTCTTCATGGTCCGGGTGGCCGGGTTGAAGCGGCGGATCGCGGCGGGAGTGGCGGTCAAGGCCGCTTCCGGCCTGATGCCGCGTGAGGTCCTCGAGGTGATCTGGCGTACGACCCGGGAGCTCTCCGAGCGGCATGCCGCCGTGTTCCGCGGCAAGATCAAGCCGGCGCTGCTCGAGCAGGGGATCCAGCTGCTGCACTGGGAGGACCTCACCCCGGAGGAGGTCAAGGCCTGCAAGAAGCTGTTCAAGGAGCGGGTCTACCCGGTGCTGACGCCGCTCGCGGTGGACCCGGCCCACCCGTTCCCCTACATCTCCGGCCTCTCGCTCAACCTCGCCGTCCGGCTGAGGGACCCGAAGACCAAGAAGAAGCACTTCGCCCGGGTGAAGGTGCCGCCGATCTTCAGCCGCTTCGTACCGCTGGGCAACGACCGCTTCGTGCCGCTCGAGGAGGTCATGCGGGAGCGGCTGCACAAGCTCTTCCCGGGCATGGAGATCCTCGAGGTGCACACCTTCCGGGTGACCCGCAACGAGGATCTCGAGGTCGAGGAGGACGACACCGAGAACCTCCTCACCGCGCTGGAGAAGGAGCTGCTCAGGCGGCGCTTCGGCCCTCCCGTACGCCTCGAGGTGCAGGAGTCGATGACCGACTCGACGCTCGACCTGCTGGTCTCCGAGCTCGGCATCTCGGACAAGGAGGTCTTCCGGCTGCCCGGCCCGCTCGACCTGCGCGGGCTGCACGGCATCGCCGACATCGACCGCGAGCAGCTGAAGTATCCGGCCTTCGTGCCGAGCACCCACCCGGCGCTCGCGCCGGTCGAGAGCGCCGCGCCGGTCGACGTCTTCAAGGCGGCCCGCCGTGGTGACGTACTCCTCCAGCATCCCTACGACTCGTTCGCGACCAGCGTGCAGCGCTTCATCGAGCAGGCCGCGGCCGACCCGCGCGTGCTGGCGATCAAGCAGACCCTCTACCGCACCTCCGGCGACTCCCCGATCATCGACGCCCTGATCGACGCCGCCGAGGCGGGCAAGCAGGTGCTGGTGCTGGTCGAGATCAAGGCGCGCTTCGACGAGGTGGCCAACATCCGCTGGGCGCGCAAGCTCGAGCAGGCCGGCTGCCACGTGGTCTACGGCCTGGTCGGCCTGAAGACCCACTGCAAGCTGGCGATGGTGGTCCGCGAGGAGCCCGATGGCACCATCCGTCGCTACACCCACATCGGCACCGGCAACTACAACCCGAAGACCTCCAGGCTCTACGAGGACATGGGGCTGATCACGACCAACGAGGGGATCGGCGAGGACGTCGCCCACCTGTTCAACAACCTCTCCGGCTGGAGCCGGGAGGCGACGTACGAGCAGCTCCTGGTGGCCCCCGGCAACGTACGCAACGGCCTGATCGAGCAGATCCACGCCGAGATCGCCCACCACCTGGCGGGGCGGCCGGCGAGGATCCGGCTCAAGGCCAACTCGGTGGTCGACGAGGCCATCATCGACGCGCTCTACCTGGCTTCCCAGGCGGGCGTGCCCGTGCAGCTGCTGGTGCGCGGGATCTGCGCGCTCCGTCCGGGCGTGGAGGGACTGAGCGAGACCATCGAGGTGCGCTCGATCCTGGGCCGGTTCCTGGAGCACTCGCGGATCTTCTGGTTCGAGAACGGCACCGCCGACGATGGCGACGGACCGAGCGCCTGGATCGGCTCGGCCGACATGATGCACCGCAACCTCGACCGGCGGGTCGAGGCCCTCGTACGTCTCCCCACCCCGGAGCTCGTGGCCGAGGTCGGCGCACTGTTCGACCTGGCATTCGAACCGACCACTGATGCCTGGCTCCTCGGGCCCGACGGCACCTGGACCCGCAACCACGCTCCCAACCATCTCCAAGCGATGTTGATCACTCGACAGCGCCAGCGCAGGCGCGCCGCGGCGGGCTAGACACGCCCTGGCTTTCGTCGTGTCAAGCGGACTCGCCTAACATGAGCCCGCAGGTCTGCCTCATCCAGCCAGGAGCCCCCCGTGCGTTTCCGAATCCGCCCGGTCGACACGTCGTTCTACGACCTGTTCACCGAGTCCGCCAACCACCTCGTCGGCGGTGTCTCGCTGCTCGCCGAGATGCTCAGCGACACAGCCGATCGCGAGGACGTCGCGCGACGGATGCGCGACGCGGAGCACGCCGCTGACGAGACCACCCACGAGATCGTCAAGAAGGTCAACTCGACCTTCGTCACGCCG
Organism: Actinomycetota bacterium; assembly: GCA_030862715.1. Next base: position 7,719 of record JALZDD010000349.1, read on the forward strand.
TTCGACCGCGAGGACATCTACGCCCTCGGCTCCGGTCTCGACGACGTGATGGACTCGATGGACGAGGTCGTCGACCAGATCTTCGTCTACGGCGTCAACATCCTGCCCCCGGAGCTCTCCGACCAGGTCACCGTGCTCCAGCGCTGCGCCGAGCTGACCGCGGCGGCGATGCCCAAGCTGCGCTCGATGAAGGAGCTCTCCGAGTACTGGATCGAGATCAACCGTCTCGAGAACCAGGGCGACAAGAACCACCGTCGCATCCTCGCCAAGCTCTTCTCCGGTGAGTACGACGCGATGGAGGTCCTCAAGCTGAAGGACATCGTCGAGTCCCTCGAGGACGCGATCGACGCCTTCGAGAAGGTCGCAAACACCGTCGAGCAGATCGCCGTCAAGGAATCCTGACACCGTGGAACTTGCCATCGTCATCGCGGTGGTCGTCGTCGCCCTGGTCTTCGACTACACCAACGGCTTCCACGACGCCGCCAACGCCATCGCGACCTCCGTGTCCACGCG
>JALZDD010000365.1 GCA_030862715.1 Actinomycetota bacterium
GCGCGACCCGGTGGCGGGCGTGCTCACCCGCCACCCGGACGGCTACCACCTCGTCACGATCCTGACGCGGCGTACGGCGTTCTGGAACGTCGTCAGCGTCGGTCAGGTCCCGCCGGCGTGGCTGGACAACCCCGAGGATCAGTCCTCGGGGTCGTAACCCAGGTTCGGCGACAGCCAGCGCTCGGCCTCGGTCATCGTCCAGCCCTTGCGCCGGGCGTAGTCGGCGACCTGGTCCTGACCGATACGGCCGACGACGAAGTACTGCGAGTCGGGGTGGCCGTAGTAGAGGCCCGAGACCGAGGCGCCCGGCCACATCGCCATCGACTCCGTGAGCTCGATGCCGGTGTTCGCCTCGACGTCGAGGAGCGACCAGATGGTCTGCTTCTCGGTGTGGTCGGGGCAGGCCGGGTAGCCCGGAGCGGGGCGGATGCCGGAGTACTTCTCGGCGATCAGGTCCTCGTTGGGGAGCTTGCCGTCGCCGCCCTCGTCGGCGGCGTAGCCCCAGAACTCGGTGCGTACGCGCTCGTGGAGCCGCTCCGCGAACGCCTCGGCGAGGCGGTCGGCGAGGGCCTCCAGCAGGATCGCGGAGTAGTCGTCGAGGTCGTCCTTGAACGCCTTGACCCGGTCGGGCAGACCGATCCCGGCGGTCACGGCGAAGGCGCCGACGTGGTCAGCCCCCTTGCCGACCGGCGCGACGAAGTCGGCCATCGACTTGTTGGAGATGCCGTCGCGGTGCTGGCCCTGCTGACGCAGCTGGAACAGCGTGGCGCGCTCCTCGGTGCGCGAGTCGTCGGCGTAGACGACCACGTCCTCACCGGTCGAGTTGGCCGGGAAGAGGCCGTAGACGCCGCGTGCCTCGAGCCACTTCTCCTCGATCATCTTGTCGAGCATCTCCTGCGCGTCGTCGTAGAGCTTGCGCGCGGTCTCGCCCGTGGCCGGGTTGTTGAGGATGTCGGGGAAGCGCCCCTTCATCTCCCAGGCGTTGAAGAACGGCTGCCAGTCGATGTAGTCACGCAGCTCCGCGATCGGGTAATCGAGTAGCGTGTGCACGCCCGGCTGCGCCGGCTCGGCCGGCAGCAACGAGTAGTCGAGCTCGGGCTTGTTGGCCTTCGCCTGGACGTACGTCAGGGAGACCCGCTCGCGCCGCTCGGCGTGGCGCTCGCGCAGCGAGTCGTAGTCGGTCTTGACCTCGGCCATCAGCTTCTCGCGCCGGCCGGCGTCGAGCAGGGCCGCCGCGGTCGGCACCGAGCGGGAGGCGTCCTTGACCCAGACGACGGGACCGTCGTAGGCCTTGTCGATCTTGACCGCGGTGTGGGCCCGCGACGTGGTGGCACCGCCGATGAGCAGCGGCAGGTCGAGCCCGACGCGCTGCATCTCGGTGGCGAAGCCGACCATCTCGTCCAGCGACGGCGTGATCAGGCCGGAGAGGCCGATGATGTCGGCGTCGTGCTCCTTGGCGGCGTCGAGGATCTTCTGCGCAGGCACCATCACGCCGAGGTCGACCACCTCGTAGTTGTTGCACTGCAGCACCACGCCGACGATGTTCTTGCCGATGTCGTGGACGTCGCCCTTGACCGTCGCCATGACGATGGTGCCGTTCTTGGTCTCGGCGTCGCCCGGCTTCTTCTCGGCCTCGATGAACGGGATCAGGTAGGCGACCGCCTTCTTCATCACCCGGGCGCTCTTGACCACCTGCGGCAGGAACATCTTGCCGGCACCGAACAGGTCACCGACGACGTTCATGCCGTCCATCAGCGGCCCCTCGATGACCTCGATCGGACGACCACCGCGAGCCGAGATCTCGGCCCGGAGCTCCTCGGTGTCGGCCTCGACGTACGCGTCCAGGCCCTTGACCAGCGCGTGGGTGATCCGCTCGCCGACCGGCAGCTCGCGCCAAGCCTCGGCCTTGGCCTCCGCCTCGGGTGAGTCCTTGTTGTACTTCGAGGCGATCTCGAGCAGCCGCTCGGCGGCGTCGGGGCGCCGGTTGAGGACGACGTCCTCGATCCGGTCTCGCAGCTCGGAGTCGACCTCGGAGTAGGGCACCAGCGCGCCGGCGTTGACGATGCCCATGTCCAGGCCCGCCTCGATCGCGTGGTAGAGGAAGACCGCGTGGATCGCCTCACGCACGGGGTTGTTGCCGCGGAAGGAGAAGCTCACGTTGGAGATGCCGCCGGAGACCTTCGCCCCGGGAAGGTTCTGCTTGATCCAGCGCACGGCCTCGATGAAGTCCACGCCGTACGCCGCGTGCTCCTCGATCCCGGTCGCGACCGCGAACACGTTGGGGTCGAAGATGATGTCGTCGGGCTCGAAGCCGACCTCGTCGACGAGGATCCGGTAAGCCCGCTCGCACACCGCGATCCGGCGCTCGTAGGAGTCGGCCTGGCCGTCCTCGTCGAAGGCCATCACGACCGCGGCGGCGCCGTAGCGCTTGCACAGCTCGGCGTGCTCGACGAAGGACTCCACGCCCTCCTTCAGCGAGATCGAGTTGACGATCGGCTTGCCCTGGACGAGCTTCAGACCGGCCTCGATGACCTCCCACTTGGAGGAGTCGATCATGATCGGGACCCGGGAGATGTCGGGCTCGGAGGCGATCAGGGTCAGGAACCGGGTCATCGCCGCGACCCCGTCGATCATGCCCTCGTCCATGTTGACGTCGATGACCTGAGCGCCGTTCTCGACCTGCTGCGCCGCCACGGACAGCGCGGTGTCGAAGTCACCGGCCTTGATCAGGTTGCGGAACTTCGCCGACCCGGTGATGTTGGTCCGCTCCCCCACGTTGACGAAGAGGCTCTCCTCGGTCACGGTGAACGGCTCCAGGCCGGAGAGCCGCAGCGCGGGCTCGACCTCGGGGACCTCACGGGGCGCGACCCGCTCGACCTGCTTGGCGATCTCGGCGATGTGGGCCGGCGTGGTGCCGCAGCAGCCGCCGACCAGGTTCACGAACCCGGCGGTGGCGAACTCGTGGACGTGGCCCGCGGTGTCGGAGGGACCCTCGTCGTACTCGCCGAAGGCGTTCGGCAGCCCCGCGTTGGGGTAGCAGGAGACGAAGGCGTCCGCGACGCGGGCGAGCTCGGCGATGTAGGGGCGCATCTCCTGGGCGCCGAGCGCGCAGTTGAGGCCGACCAAGAGCGGGTCGGCGTGGCGTACGGAATCCCAGAACGCCTCGGTGACCTGCCCCGACAGGGTGCGGCCGCTGGCGTCGGTGATCGTTCCGGAGATCACGACCGGCCAGCGGCGGCCGTACTCCTCGAAGACCTCCTGAACGCCGAAGATCGCCGCCTTGGCGTTGAGGGTGTCGAAGATGGTCTCGATGAAGATCAGGTCCGAGCCGCCCTCGAGGAGCGCGCGGGTCGCATCGGCGTAGGCGTCGCGGAGCTGCTCGTAGGTGACGTTGCGGGCGCCGGGGTCGTTCACATCCGGGCTGATGGAGGCCGTACGCGTCGTGGGACCGAGCGCGCCGGCGACGTAGCGCGGCTTGTCGGGGGTCGAGTAGGCGTCGGCGGCCTGACGGGCCAGGCGGGCCGCCTCGAAGTTGATCTCGTAGGCGAGCTCGGCAAGGTCGTAGTCGATCAGCGAGACCGCATTGGCGTTGAACGTGTTGGTCTCGATGATGTCGGCGCCGGCCTCGAGGTATTCGCGGTGGATGCCCTCGATGATCTGCGGCTGGGTCAGGTTGAGCAGGTCATTGTTGCCGATGAGGTCGCTGGGCCAGTCCTTGAACCGCTCGCCGCGATAGCCGGCCTCGTCGGGACGGTCACGTTGGATCGCAGTGCCCATAGCACCGTCGAGCACCATGATCCGCTCCTTCAGGGTGGCGGTCAGGGTCTCGGTGACATCAGGGCGCAGACTCACTCTTGTTTCCTCTCCCGGGCGGGCACGGTGGTGTGCACGGCTTTGCCTGAAACACGCTACGGCGTAGGTGCGCGGGCTATGCCATTTCATTCCGAATCCTGACACCGGCAGTCCACCAGGTGGGAATTGAGAAGGTGTACGCAGGGTGAACGACGCCGACTCCCTGGTGCCGGTGACTAGGGTGGAGGTGTGATCGAGATCGAAGAGACCCGCGACCTGGTCGATCCTGTGGTGATCGCCGCGTTCGAGGGCTGGAACGACGCGGCCGATGCCGCCTCCGGCACGGTTGACCATCTGATGGACGTCTGGCACGCGCGGGTGGTGGCCGAGATCGATCCCGAGGACTTCTACGACTACCAGGTCAACCGGCCGGTCACCGGCACCGACGAGAACGGCTTCCGTTCCATCACCTGGCCCACCACCCAGATCGCCATCTGCTCCCCGCCCGACCTGGACCGCGACATCATCCTGGTGCGCGGCATCGAGCCCAACATGCGCTGGAAGCAGTTCGTCGGCGAGATCCTGGAGTGCGTCGACGAGCTCGGCGGCCAGCTCGTGGTGACGCTCGGCGCGCTCCTAGCCGACGCCCCGCACACCCGGCCGATCCCGGTCTCCGGCACCGCCACCGAGCCCGACCTCGTCGACCGCCTCAAGCTCGACTCGCCGTCCTACGAGGGGCCGACCGGCATCGTCGGCGTGCTCCAGGAGGCCTGCATCCAGTCCGACATCCCCGCGGTCTCCTACTGGGCCGCAGTCCCCCACTACGTCGCCGCCCCGCCCTGCCCCAAGGCCACCCTCGCGATCATCAACAAGCTCGAGGACCTGCTGCAGTGCTCCATCCCCCTCGGCGACCTCCCCGAGGACGCCCGAGCCTGGGAGCGCGGCGTCAACGACCTCGCCGAGGAGGACGAGGACGTCTCCGACTACGTACGCTCCCTCGAGGAGGCCCGCGACACCGCCGACCTCCCCGAGGCCAGTGGCGACGCGATCGCCCGGGAGTTCGAGCGCTACCTCAAGCGGCGTACGGACGACTCGTAAGTCCGTCGGTCGAAGGCCACTTCGTTCAGACCTCGGAGCCGCTGGGCGGCCTCGCGGCTCGACCAGCGGGTGGACGTCAGAGCTTGATGCCCAGCGCCGCGTCGACGACCTTGGAGATCATCTCGCCGGCGAGAGCGTCGGAGGTCTCGGCGAGACCGCCCTCGCCGAGGGTCGCGGCAACCCAGGCGTCGACGGCCTGGACCGCACGCGGGGCATCGAGGTCGTCAGCCAGGGCACCGAGGACCGTCTCGACGACCGGGGCCGCGGGGGCGCCACGGCCGAGGGCGACGGCCTTGCGCCACTCGGCGATCTTGTCGACGGCGTCGAAGAGCTTGGCGTCGGTCCACTCCCAGTCGTCGCGGTAGTGGTGGCCCAGCAGCACCAGCCGGATCGCCATCGGGTCGATCTCGGAGTTGCGCAGGGCGGAGACGAAGACCAGGTTGCCGCGCGACTTGGACATCTTGTGGCCGTCGTAGGCCACCATCCCACCGTGGGTGTAGATCTCGGCGAAGTCCTTGCCTGCCGACCGAGCGTGCGAGCCGGACATCTCGTGGTGCGGGAAGACCAGGTCGGAGCCGCCGGCCTGGACCGTGAACCCGGCACCGAGGTGCTCCAGGGCGATCGCGGTGCACTCGATGTGCCAGCCGGGACGGCCTGGGCCGTAAGGCGAGGGCCAGGCCGGCTCGCCGGGACGCTCGCCGCGCCACAGCAGCGGGTCGAGCGGGTCCTTCTTGCCGGCCCGCTCGGGGTCGCCGCCCCGCTCACCGAAGAGCGCTATCATCTCCTCGCGCCCCAGGCGCGACTCCTCGCCGAACGCGTCGTCGACGGCGACCGAGGCGTAGACGTCCTCGTCGACCTTGTAGATCGCGCCGGCCTCCTCGAGCTCGCCGATCAGCGAGACCACCAGCGGGATCGACTCGACCGCGCCGATGTAGTGCTGCGGCGGCACGACCCGCAGCGCCTCCATGTCCTGCCGGAAGAGCTCGGTCTCGCGCTCGGCGAGCGCCTCCCACTCGATCCCGACCTTGTTCGCCCGCTCGAGCAGCGGGTCATCGACGTCGGTGACGTTCTGGGTGTAGCCGACCTCGTAGCCGGCGTTGAGCCACGCCCGGTGGAGCAGATCGAAGGCGACGTAGGTGTTGGCGTGGCCGATGTGGGTCGCGTCGTAGGGCGTGATGCCACATACGTACAGCGAACGCCGCCCCTGACCCTGCGTCGGGACGACCGCGTCCCGCTGATGGTCATAGAGCTGCACCTCGGGCCCGTTGACGGACAGTTCTGGGACTTCGGGTGCAGACCATGCGCGCATGGGTGCAGCCTACTTGGCGAGGACCACGTGTCTCAGAAGGGCGGCCACGGGATGACATGACGGTCGTACTCCGGCCGCGGGAAGACCCCCTCGGCGAGCAGCGTCTCGCAGCGCCGGCCGAGCGCGTCGAGCTCCCGACCCGTGAGGTACGCAGCCAGCTCCCGCCCCAGCGAACCGGCGAGGCCCGCGTGGACCGCCCGGATACCGGAGACCTCCTCGTCGGAGAAGCCCTGCCCCCGCCATCCCCACAAGATGGTGCGCAGCTTCGGCTCCTCGTGGAAGGTCAGCCCGTGGTCGCAGCCGTAACGACGCCCACCGGAGATCGGGAGGACGTGACCGCCCTTGCGGTCGGCGTTGTTGGTGATCGCGTCGAAGACCGCCATCCGTCGCAGCCCGGGCGTGTCCTCGTGGGCCAGGGTGACGACCCGGTCCTGGTCGTCGAAGCCGTCGAAGACCCGGAGGTAGCCGTCCGGCACCTCCCCCTCCGGCACGATCGTGACCGGCTCGAGGCTCTCGTCGGCGTGGACCCAGCGCTGGATCATCCCGGGACCGTGCGGACCGTCACCGAGCCAGGTCTCGGGGACCACCGACCAGCCCAGCGTCTCCGAGACGAGGTGCGCGGCGACCTCACGGTGCGCGAGCTGCCCGTCGGGGAAGTCCCACAGCGGGCGCTCCCCCACGATCGGCTTGTAGACCACCTCGGTCTCGCCGATGGTGGCAAGGAAGGTCGCGTTCGAGGCCGTCGTCAGCCGCCCGACGAGCTCCATGGCCCCGTCACTCTCCGGGGCGATGATTCGCTCGCTCATCGGCTCAGACCGGGTCGCGCCGCTTGAACCCGTTCGCCCGGACGCACAGGTGTCCCTCGGGGTCGATCGGGTTGCCGCAGAACGGGCAGTTGGGGCGTCCGGCGCCCAGCACCGCCTCGGCCCGCTTGACGAAGGCACGGGCGTTGCGCGGTGCGATCCGGACCAGGAGCACCTCTTCGGGCTCGGGCTCATCCAGCTCGATGGCGGCCACGGCGTCCTCGTCGACCAGCTGGCCCGACTCATCGACCTCGGCGATGATCTCGGTCTCGCTGATCGGGAAGACCTCGAGGACGACCTTGTCCTCGTCGGGGTCCCAGGCCAGCGTCATCGTGCCCGCCCGGAACTCCTCCTCGATCGGCTGCTCCAGCGGTCCGTTGTCGTCGAGGTCGTAGGGAGCGATCGCCGGCACCACGGCGGGCGCCGACTTCATCACCTCGTCGAGGAGCTCGTCGAGCCGTTCGGCGAGGACCGTGACCTGCTGCTTCTCCAGGGCCACGGAGACGACTCGCGCTCCCTCACGGGCCTGGAGGAAGAACGTACGCGCCCCGGGCTCGCCGACGGTGCCGACGACGAATCGCTCGGGCGGGTCGAAGGCGTGCATCACAGGCATGGTCAAACCTTATCCAGACCAGGCTCAGGACCCGAGCCACCGCCCACGACGGCGTCGTCGTTGCGCCGCCGGGACGACTTGCGCCCCTTCTTCGCAGCCGGCGTCGGGGCCAGCCAGGACAGGTCGCCGGCGTGCGTGTTCGTGGCCAGGACCGAGGGTCGCCCCTCGCCGTAGCGGATGACCGAGATCGAGGCCGGGTCGACGTGCAGCCGCTGGAAGAGGTCCAGGTGCATCCCGAGCGCGTCGGCGAGGATCGACTTGATCAGGTCGCCGTGGCTCACGCACAGCCAGACCGCCGCGTCGCCGTGCGCGGCCGTGACGGCGGCGTCGTGGCGGCGTACGGCCTCGACCCCTCGGGCCTGCATGGCGGCCATCGACTCGCCGCCGGGGAACGTGACCGCGGAGGGCTGCGTCTGCACCGTCTTCCACAGCTTGCGACGCGCCAGCGTGGTGATCTTCTCCCCCTGCCACTCGCCGTAGTCGCACTCGGAGACGCCGTCCTCGACGACGACGGTAGGCTGCTCGGCGCGACCCTCGAGCATCACCGACAGCGTCTGCTGGCAGCGCTCCATCGGGCTGGTCACCGCCAGCGCCAGCGGGACCGGCGCGATCCGCTCGGCCGCTCTGCTCGCCTGCTCCACGCCGCGCTCGTCCAGCCTCACACCGGGAAGCCGGCCGGCCAGGGTGCCGGATGCGTTCGCCGTCGTACGGCCGTGTCTCACCAGGATCATCGTCGCCACGACTGGCGACCCAATCCATCCCGGTGAAGCCGGCCCACAACGCCGGGCAGCATGCCCTAACCTGACAACGTGATCGTCGACAGCGCTCTCTACCGCGCCGGCGCGCGCGACCGGATCGACTGCGCGCCGCACGACTACGCCACGCTCCGCAGCGGCGTGAAGGACGAGGGCGACTTCGTCTGGCTCGGGCTCTACCAGCCCAGCCAGTACGAGCTCGAGGAGGTCGCCGAAGCGTTCGGGCTGCATCCACTCGCCGTCGAGGACGCGCTGACCGCCCACCAGCGGCCCAAGCTGGAGCGCTACGAGGGCGGGATGTTCCTGGTCGTGAAGACGCTCTGGTACGTCGACTCCGAGGATGCCGTCGAGACCGGCGAGGTCGCCTTCTTCATCGGCCCCGACTACGTCATCACGGTCCGCCACGGTCGCGGCTCGCGGCTCGCGCCGGCCCGTGAGCTGCTGGAGACCAGCGACGAGCAGCTTCTCAACGAGGGTCCGTACTCCGCGGTCCACGCGGTGGTCGACTACATCGTGGATGGCTACGTGGACGTCGCCAACGAGCTCACCAAGGACGTCGACGAGGTCGAGACCTCGGTCTTCTCCGACGAGCGCACCCACGACTCGGCCCGGATCTACCGGCTGCGCCGGGAGATCGCGGAGGTACGCCGCGCGGTGATGCCGCTGCGCGAGCCCGTGCGCCGCTTCGCGAACGGAGAGGGCGGGATCGATCCCGACCTGCGCCCGTACTTCCGCGACGTCCTCGACCATCTCGCCTCCATCGTGGAGTCGATCGAGAACCTCGAGACGTTGCTGTCCTCTGCCTTCGAGGCCCACCTGGCGCAGATCTCGCTGCAGCAGAACGACGACATGCGCAAGATCTCGGCGGGCGCGGCGATGATCGTGGTGCCGACCCTCATCGCCGGGATCTACGGGATGAACTTCACCTACATGCCTGAGCTCGACTGGAGGTTCGGCTACCCGTTCGCGCTGCTGCTGATGGCCGGCGTGATCACCGGGATGTGGATCTTCTTCCGGAAGTCGGGCTGGTTCTGACGGTTTCTACCCTCTGCGCCACGGACGGCGCGGCCGTTGCTCTGCGGCCTCGCGTGCGCACTCTCGGAGCTCGTGGGCAACGGCTCGATACACGGTGGCCCACTGTTCCCCCGTGAGTCCGCCGACCTGAAGGTCACTACTTCTCGCGCTCGTGAAGACCTTTGCGTCTTCGACGTACTTCTCGGCTTTCGCCTCGAGCCACGCTATGTGGTGCGGGGTGGTACTCATTGCTGCCAGTGTTTCACGTTTGGCGAAGTTGGCGCGCGAGATCTTACGCCTGCGGACCCGGCTGACTAGTCGAGCTGCTTGACCGGGCGGGCGTCGAGGTGCTCCCGGTCGCACCACAGGGAGAGGTCGTCGGCGAACTCAGACTCGGCCTCGCCGCCCTGTGAGTCGAGCTGCTCGCCCTGGTTCCACTCGGTGAGCATCGCGGCGTCGTCGTAGCCGGCCGGCATCCGCGGGCCCTGGTAGCGGACCGCGACGACCTCCTCATCGCGCACCGAGATCATCCAGGCCCAACCCACCTCGTCGCCCTTGGCCGGCTGCCAGGCGAAGAACAGCGGGCCACGTTCGCCCTCCGTGGTGACACAGTGCCCGCGCAGCGCCTGCGCCGAGCAGGGCTCGCGGGTCATCCAGGCGGGTGGAGACGGCGCAGCGAGGACGTCGATGTCGGCGTCCGGCATACCCGTGAAGTCGGGTGAGGAGCGCTGCAGCAGCCGTCCTCCGATGGCATCGGGGCCGAACTGCTCGCGCAGCGGGGACCGGATGACGCCCTTGTAGTAGCCGTGGCCGCCCCGGCCGCCGACATAGGCCTGGGCGATGCCGTGGTCGGTGTTGCGCACCAGTTCGTACGCCGCAGGGTCGGGCTCGCCTCCCTCCCAGTCGTCGAGCTCCTCACCGAGGGCGAGGGTCGAGGAGGTCGCCTGGTAGCGCAGCCGTGGGTCCTCGACGACGGCGGCCAGCTTGTCGACACCGATCGGCATCTCGAGCTTGCGGGGGTCGCCGGTGATCGTGGGGCCGGAGTAGCCGATCGAGGCGGTCTCGCCGTCCTCGCGCAGCAGCACGACCCCGACGACGCCGGGGTCCTCCTCGGGCTCCTCCTCGGTCCAGCGCAGCTGCATCTTCGCGCTCTTCACCTCGGTCGGCAGGTCGACGCAGTGCTGCCCGAGCTCACTGCGGCACCCCTCACCTTCCTCGGGGGGCTGAGCCGAGACGGCGACGCTCACCAGGTCGCCGTCGTACTCCCCGTCGGCGCCGTAGCGGAGGTCGACCGAGACCTGCTCGGGCGGCGTGGACTCGTCGGTGTAGGACGCCGCCCGGCTGGAGGTGTCGGTCGGCAGGTGCTCGAGCGCGACCGCTGCGACGGCGCGGTGGGTGATCCGACCAGGATCGCTGCCGGCATCGACAGCCT
>JALZDD010000372.1 GCA_030862715.1 Actinomycetota bacterium
GGCAATCCTATGCCGGGCGAGCCCTGCTTGCGGGATCGTCGCCGAGCAGTCACTCTGTCCCCATGCGCCACAGGATTCTCGGCCTTGTCGCAGCATCGATCTCGGCCACCCTTCTCGCCCTCTCCCCGACCACCACGGCCGGCGCAGAGGAGGCACGACCCTCTGTCACGTACGCCGATCTGGTCGCCATGTTCGGCGAGAAGGTCGGTGACCGCGGGACCGTCGAGACCGGCCTGCCGAGCCTCAATCGAGCGATGGCCGACGCCGGGATCACCACCACCTACCGGCAGGCGGCGTATCTGACCACCCTCGCCAACGAGAGCTCCTTCCACCACGACGCCAAGGGCCGCGACAAGCGGAAGTTCACCGGCCGCGGCTACATCCAGCTGACCGGCGAGGCCAACTACAGCGACGCCGGCACCTACTTCGACATCGACCTGCGCCGCCGCCCCGAGCTCGCTCGGTCGCTGGACTACAGCGCCCCGATCTCGCGGTGGTACTGGACCGTCGCGCGCGACATCAACCCCCTCGCCGACGCCCTGGACATGGGCAAGGTCAACGCGGCGATCGGCTACCCCTCCAACAAGAAGCAGGACGCCGAGCGCTGCCGCGACTTCAAGGCCGCGCTGAAGCATCTCCACGGATCGGTGCCCAAGGGCGTCAGATGCGCCCGCCCGGCCACCGCTGAGACCCGGTAGAGGACGTACGTCATTTCTTGGTGCGTTTGTCGCTGACCGCGATCGCCGAGGTGCCCTCGTCCTTGAGCTCGAAGAGGTCGATCGCCTTGATCAGCTTGGTCCAGGTGGCGTAGCCGTAGTTGCGCGGGTCCTCGGAGGACTGGTTGCGGATGCGGGAGACCACGGTGCCGACCAGGGCCCAGCCGTCGTCGTCGGCGGCCGCGGCGATGGAGTTGCGCAGCAGCTGGATCAGCCGGGCGTTGCGCTTCAGCGCCTGCCCGTTGGTCGCCGATGACGACTGCTTGCGCGTGCGCGTGGTCCCGGGCTCGGTGTCGACCTCGGTCTCCTCCTCGGAGCCGCCGAGCTTCTCCACCACGGTGAACCGGGTGCAGGCGCTCTTGAACGGCGCCGGCGTCTTCTCCCGGCCGTAGCCGTAGACCGCACGGCCCTTCTCCCGCAGGTAGTGCACCAGCGGCGTGAAGTCGGAGTCGGAGGAGACCAGTGCGAACGCGTCCGGGATCGCCGCGTGCAGCAGCTCGACCGCGTCGATGGCGAGCGCCATGTCGGAGGCGTTCTTGTGCGCGGTCAGATCGAACTGCTGCATCGGCCTGATCGCGGCATCGTGCAGCTCCTCGATCCAGCCCTTGAGCTCGGACTTGGTCCAGTTGCCGTAGGCCCGCCGGATCGTCACCTCACCGTATTCGGCCAGGTCGTTCAAGATGTCGTCGATCTTCGAGGCTGGCGCGTTGTCGGCGTCGATGAGCAGTGCGATGCGGAAAGGCTCGGTCACGGTCACGCCGGACAGTCTGCCAGTGCACCCCATCGCCGAGTCGGCTCATCCTGACCAAAACCGACGCCGAGTCGGCGCGTCATGACGCGCCAACTCGGCGGGGTCTGCTGTTAGGACGAGCCGACTCGGCGTTGGTCAGGAGAGCTTCTCCAGGATCAGCTCGCGGACACGCTTGGCGTCGGCCTTGCCACCGGTCGCCTTCATGACCGCGCCGATGAGCGCACCGGCCGCGGCCTGGTTGCCGCCGCGGATCTTGTCGGCCACCGCGGGCTGGGCGTCGATGGCTTCGTCGACGGCGGCGCCGAGCGCGCCGTCGTCGGAGACCACGGCGAGCCCACGGGCGTCGATGATCTCCGAAACCGTACCCTCACCTGCGAGAAGACCCTCGAAGACCTGCCGGGCCAGCTTGTCGGTCAACGTCTTGGCGTCCACCAGCTTCTGCACCTCGGCGACCTGCGCCGGGGTGACGCTGAGCTCGGCGAGCTCGACGCCACGGTCGTTGGCGCTGCGAGAGAGCTCGGCCATCCACCACTTGCGGGCGGCCTGCGGGGAGGTGCCTTCGGCGACCGTCGCCTCGATCAGCGACAGAGCGCCAGCGGCCCAGACGTCGCGCATCTCCAGCTCGGAGTAGCCCCACTCGACCTGCAGGCGGGCCCGCTTGTCAGCGGTGCGCTCCGGCAGGCTCGCCCGCAGCTCCTCGACCCACTCGCGCGACGGCGCGACCGGGACGAGGTCGGGCTCGGGGAAGTAGCGGTAGTCGTCGGCGTCCGACTTCGGCCGGCCGGCCGAGGTGGTGCCGGTGTCCTCGTGGAAGTGGCGGGTCTCCTGGAAGATCGCCTCCCCAGCGTCGAGGATCCCGGCGTGGCGCGACATCTCGAAACGTACGGCACGCTCGACCGAGCGGAGCGAGTTGACGTTCTTCGTCTCGGTGCGGGTGCCGAGCTCGCCCGAGCCCTTCGGGGACAGCGACAGGTTGACGTCGCAGCGCATCGAGCCCTGGTCCATGCGTACGTCGGAGACACCCAGACCCAGCAGGATCTCGCGCAGCGCGGCGACGTAGGCCTTCGCCACCAGCGGTGCCTTGGCACCGGTGCCGAGGATCGGGCGGGTGACGATCTCGATCAGCGGGATGCCCGCACGGTTGTAGTCGACCAGCGAGTAGTCGGCGCCGTGGATACGGCCGGTCGCGCCACCGATGTGGGTGGTCTTGCCGGTGTCCTCCTCCATGTGGGCGCGCTCGATCTCGACCCGGAAGATCTCCCCCTCGACCTCGACGTCGAGGTAGCCGTCGTAGACGATCGGCTCGTCGTACTGCGAGGTCTGGAAGTTCTTCGGCATGTCCGGATAGAAGTAGTTCTTCCGGGCGAACCGGCACCACTCCGCGATCGAGCCGTTGAGCGCGAGACCGATCCGGATCGCGCTCTCCACGGCCTTGGCGTTGACGACCGGCATCGAGCCGGGCAGACCGAGGCAGGTCGGGCAGACCTGGGAGTTGGGCTCGCCGCCGAACGTCGCCGGGCAGCCGCAGAACATCTTGGTGTTGGTGTTGAGCTCGACGTGCACCTCGAGCCCGAAGGCCGGGTCGTAGCGCTCCAGCACCTCGTCGAAACCCACAAGAGTCTCAGTCATCGGGCCACCTCCAGCTTGTCGATCGAGAGCACCGGACCGATGGCGCCCTCGAGGGCGGCACCGACGCGGTAGAGACGGGCGTCCTCCAGGACCGGAGCCAGGAGCTGTACGCCGACGGGCAGCCCGTCCACGTCGGAGACCCCGGCCGGGATGGAGATGCCGGGCGTGCCGGCCAGGTTGGCCGGGATGGTGGCCAGGTCCTGCATGTACATGGCCAGCGGGTCGTCGAGCTTGGCCCCCAGCGGGAACGCGGTCGACGGCGAGGTCGGCGAGACCAGCACGTCGACCTGTTCGAAGGCCTTCTTGAAGTCCTCGATGATCAGCGTGCGGATCTTCTGCGCCTGACCGTAGTAGGCGTCGTAGTAGCCGCTGCTGAGCGCGTACGTGCCGAGGATGATGCGGCGCTTGACCTCGTCGCCGAACCCGGCGTCACGCGACGCCTTCATGACGTCCTCGGCGCTCGGGTCGCCGTCGGGAGTGACCCGCAGCCCGTAACGCATCGCGTCGAACTTGGCCAGGTTGGAGGAGCACTCCGCCGGCAGGATCAGGTAGTAGGCAGCCATCGCGTGCTCGAAGCTCGGCGTGGAGACCTCGACGACGTCGGCGCCCAGCTTGGTGAGCAGGTCGACCGACTCGTTGAACTTGCGCATCACGTCGGGCGCCCAGCCGCTCTGCCCATCTCCTTGGCTGCCGAGCTCCTTGATGACGCCGACCTTGACACCCTTGAGGTCACCCGTCGCGCCGGCACGGGCCGCGTCGACGAGCCCGGTCACCGGGGTGGTCGTCGAGGTGGAGTCGAGCGGGTCGTGGCCGCCGATGAGCTCGTGCAGCAGGGCGCTGTCGAGGACCGTGCGGGTCACCGGACCGACCTGGTCCAGCGAGTTGGCCAGGGCCACCAGCCCGTAGCGGGAGACGGACCCGTAGGTCGGCTTCACACCGACGGTTCCGGTCACGGCACCCGGCTGGCGGATGGAGCCACCGGTGTCGGTGCCGAGCGCCAGCGGCGCCTCGAAGGCGGCGACGGCCGCGGCCGAGCCACCACCGGAGCCGCCGGGGATCCGGTCGAGCTTCCACGGGTTCTTCGTCGGGCCGTAGGCGGAGTGCTCGGTGGAGGAGCCCATCGCGAACTCGTCCATGTTGGTCTTGCCCAGGATCGGCAGACCGGCTTCCTTGATCTTCTTGACCACGGTCGCGTCGTACGGCGGGACCCAGCCCTCGAGGATCTTGGAGCCGCAGGTCGTCGGCAGGCCGGTGGTGGTCAGCACGTCCTTGACCGCGATCGGTACGCCGTCGAGAGCATGCAGCGCGTCATCGTTGGCCCGGCGCGCGTCGGAGGCGGCGGCCTGGGTCAGCGCGCCCTCGGCGTCGATGTGCAAGAAGGCGTGGACGTCGCCGTCGACCGAGGCGATCCGGTCGAGGTGGGCCTGGGTCAGCTCGACCGAGGTGGTCTCACCGGTGGCGAGAGAGTCGGCCAGCTCGGCGGCCGACTTCAGGATCAGGTCGCTCACTGCTCGTCCCCCAGGATCCGCGGCACCGCGAAGCGCTGCTCCTCGACACTCGGCGCACCGGAGAGCGCCTGCTCCGGCGTCAGGCCGGGCACGACGACGTCCTCACGGAAGACGTTGGTCATCGGAAGCGGGTGGGAGGTGGCAGGCACGTCGTCGCCGGCAAGCCCCTGGATCGAGGCGACGGACTCGAGGATCACCTGAAGCTGCGGGGCAAGGTGATCGAGCTCGGCGTCGCTGAGGTCGATGCGGGCGAGGTCGGCCAGGTGCGCGACCTCGTCGCGGGTGATTTCTGGCATGCGCACATCCTAGGTGCCTG
>JALZDD010000384.1 GCA_030862715.1 Actinomycetota bacterium
CACGCGGGCAGCCAAGTCAGATCTTCACTCATTTCGTACCTCTCTACCGGTGAATCGAGTCTTCCGCCCTGGTCACCCGTGTCCGGCACGCATGGCCTCAATGTCGTTGCGGCGGTCGGGCTGGATAGACGCCGCCAGTGCGTTGATTGCCGGTCAGGGCATCCATTGATCGACTCGTTGACGGTGTTCAGACGCTAGAAGAGCTCGGTGTGACGTCGGTCATACTGTTTCATGTTTAGACACTGTGTCAAGCCCCAAGAGCATCAGTATTGGCAAAGGTGGTAGATGTCGATTGGCGGCGTTTGCGACCATCCAGGACACGGATCTGGGCCTCGTAAAGCACAGCTACTACCGACACTTGACACAGTGTCTAGCGACATGGCACTATGACGCACGTCACATCGAGCGCGCCGGGTAGGAGCAACACCGACGAGTTGATTGCTGGGTCCGGGGCGACAGCAACCCTGACCCGGGCGTTCAAGTTCGAACGCGGCGTCGACCGCGAGGGCGGGCGAGCCGGGCGTGAGCGCCCAAGACATGAGAATCGACATCATGGTAGAGAGGTAGGAAATGAGTGAAGATCTGACTTGGCTGCCTGCGTGGCGGATCGCGGCACTTGTAGCAGCACGGGAGGTGTCGCCGGTAGAGGTGACCCAGCACTTCCTCGACCGCATCGCGAAGCTTGATCCCACGCTGCACGCCTTCGCGCATCTCGACGCAGTCGGTGCGCTCGAGCAGGCCCGACGAGCAGAACAGGAAGTCGCCAGCGGTGGATCACTCGGTCCTCTGCACGGCGTCCCGTTCGCCGTCATGGACCTGATCAGGGTGAAGGGCTTGCCCTCGGCAGAGTGGATGACCGACAGTGCGACCCGCGACGACGTGCATGTGGAGCGGCTGCGGAAAGCCGGCGCCATCGTATTCGGCACTCTGGCTTCATACTTCTTCGAACCGGACGAGCAACCTCGCAACCCCTGGGATACCAGCCGCGATCCCGGGAACTCCAGTAGAGGGAGCGCCTCGGCAGTCTCAGCCGGCATGCTTCCGTTCACTCTGGCCGCGGACGGCGCGGGGTCCACTCGCCTGCCCGCCGCGTGGAACGGCGTGCTCGGGCTGCACCCCTCCCGCGGGCTCATCCCCCACGTCGACTTCGAGAACCCCTCGCTGCTGCTGACCACGTCGTTCGGCCCGGTGACCCGCGATGCCCGGGACAGTGCGATCGTCACCCAGGCGCTCGCCGGCCCCGATGGCCGCGACTTCGTCGTGATCCAGGACCCGCCGCGTGACTATCTCGCCTGTCTCGATGATGGTGTGGCTGGCCTGCGCTTTGCCTGGACCGACGACTTCGGATGGTCGAGCATCCACAACCGCGATGAGACCCCTGCTGTTGTGGCCGCTGCCCGCAAGGCGGCATTCGAGTTCAGATCACTCGGCGGCTTCGTCGACTACACACCGGAGGTGTGGGAAGACTCGTTTTCCGTGATGACGACCCTCGGTGGCGTATTCGAAGCGATGGGATACAAGGCTCCGATCAGTCCCAGTGAAGTCCAGGTACGAGCGGCCAAACTCGATGAAGCTCTCGGACTCGAGCCGCAGCCGGCAACGACGTTGCCCGAGCTGCCCACTCCTTCGGCGGCGGAGTACGAGCAGGCGACCGCGGTCCGAGAACGTCTCTGGGACACGACGACTCGCGTTCTCTCAGACAATGACATCATCGCGAGCCCGACCACCCTCCTGCTTCCGAAGACACTCGTGGAGTGGGGACTGTTGGGTCGTGATTCCACCTTCATGTCCTATTGCGCTCATACCGCCATGTTCAATCTCTTGGGATTCCCGGCGCTGACCATCCCGTGCGGGTTCATCGACGGGCTACCGGTCGGTATGCAGCTAGCTACCCGTCCCGGGCGAGAAGACCTCCTCTTCCAAGCGGCCAAGAGTTTCCTCGACGCCTTCCCCCAGCAGGCCCGTCCCCCTGCGGCAAGCTAGTCCATCGCCAGGCGCTGGGCTGAGGAAGACTGGCTGTTGGATCCTGTCTTGCTCTCGCCAGCGAGGGATGCCGATCCTGCGCGGCTGGGTACACCTGGCTCGGTCGGTCGCTCCTTTCAGTCGATTTCCGCGCCCCGCCAGTCAGGGCGAACATCCCGCCGGACAACCTAAGCTGTCCGTCTTAAAGCTATGAGCGCAACGGCTCCCGGCACGATCAGTGCGGGCATGCATAGCTGGTTGTGGTTGTAACGGTTTCGTCGCCACAGTGGCCGATGATCGACCTATCGGCCACTGTGGAGGGCATGGCCAACACGGCTTTGGATCCGTTGTGTTCCTCGCGATCCCGGTGTTCTTGATCGCCGCCTGTACCAAAACTCGTCAGACCTACCACCTGCTCAACGACCTCAGATACTCGCACTAGCGCTGGTTAAGAGACCACTCCGAGCAGCAAAGGAAGCAATATGGAGAAGATCAAGCGCCTCACCCGTAACCGCTGGCTCACCGTCGAATCGGATGAACCGGATCCGCACATCGTCGAGCGATGCACCGTGGAAGTGATCGGAGCGGCGCTGGCCGAATTCGCCGGTGCATCGGTCCAGACCGTCACCATCAATCGGACCGGACGGCTCGACGTCCCGGAAAGCCCTCTCGGGATGCCGGCCTTCGTAGAGGAGGATCTCCCCGAATACTGTGAGGTCGTCGTCCATCAGGGCAACCCGGGCGGTCACATCGCCACCGTGCTCGTATGGGTCCCGTTGGTCTGGAACCGACGATTCTTCGGCACCGCAGGTGGAGGAAACCGAACCACCACCGGACTCATTCCCGGAGACGAGTTTCGCACCACCACCTTGGCCACCGCTGTCCGCAACGGCTTCGCCGCCGCGAGCACCGATGGCGGAGTCCGCCAGGACGGGAAACTATACGACTGGGAACTCGACGAGGAAACCGGCCGTCACGATGAATCGCTGATCGAGAACTGGGTACATCGCAGCACACACGAAATGACCCTGATCGGCAAAGCAGTCACCACGGCGATCCACGGTACGAAGCCCCGCTACTCCTACTTCCAGGGCAGTTCCGGCGGCGGACGCCAGGCCATCGCATCAGCGCTCCACCACCCCTCCGATTACGACGGATTGTATGCGTCCGATCCGGCGATCAACTGGACTCGCTTCGTCCCCGCGACACTGTGGCCCGCGCTGGTGATGAAGGAACTCGACAACGCTCTCGCCCCAGCGAAGTTCGAAGCCTTCCGCCAGGGGGCCGTCACCGAATACAACCACCGCAACGGTACGACGGAACCATTCACGACCAGCGACGAACCGCCGGTCTTCGATCCGCACCAGCTCGTCGGCAGTGCGACCGCCGCAGGGCAGATCACCGAGGCCGACGCCCAGGTCATGAAAATGATCTGGGAAGGTCCGCGCACACCCGACGGTGAACAATTGTGGTTCGGACTGCGTCCCGGCGCCGAGTCGTGGGACAATCCCGCCGGAACGTGCGTTACCTCCGAAGGCTCCGATGGACGCCGGAAACCGGAGCCATTCGTGATCGCCACCTCGTGGTTCGGCTCCTGGTTGCTGAGAAACCACGAATGGGACTGGACAACGATCACTTTCGACGAGTTCGCACAGCTGTTCGTACAAGGAGTCAAGGAGTTCGCACACGTCGCCGTCGACGATCCTGACTTGTCCGGATTGCGTGATTGCGGGGCTAAGCTCCTCGTCACCCATGGACTGGATGATCAGGTGATCTTCTCGCAAGGCTCCCGGCACTACTACGAGCGGGTGTTCGCACAGATGGGAGGCGTCTCTGCAACCAACGAGTTCGCGCGGTTCTTCCTGACTCCGGGCGACGGCCACAGCGCCTGCATCCCCTCAGGCTTC
This sequence comes from Actinomycetota bacterium, assembly GCA_030862715.1. The sequence continues at coordinate 3,870 of JALZDD010000384.1, forward strand.
GGTATCGATCTGGCGACCGCGATGATCGCGCTGATGAATTGGGTGGAAAAGGGTATTGCGCCTGACAGCCTCGAATCACGGCACTTCGCCGAGGACGGCGTCACGGTTGATGGTGTCCGTGTGGTCCCGAGTTACGGTACGCAGCAGGTGACCAAGTAGCAGAGCACGGACGCTGCGGAAGGAGACCGGTTCCCGATCGGGGACCGTCTCCTTCCGCAGCCTCGAGGACAGCCGCCGATTTCGGGAAGCGCATGTGCAGGTTTACACAGCGATAAGATCTGCCCATAGGTCGGTTAAGTAATCCACAACCTCCGCACTTGAGCCGCCGATCCTGCTGCTTTCAACGTTGGCGGCAGCAAGAGTCATTTGAGTGAGTATCGCAATTCTCACCCGCAGCACTCGCGTCGAGAGACCGCCCTTTCCCGGGGCGGCCTGGGTCAATCGGTCGACTGAGCGGGCGTTCTTTGTTTCCAGCCATTGGGCAACTTCCGGGTCGATCAGCTGTGCGACGCTCAGCGCGCTGATGCCACCGGCCATCGCATCCCAGCCTGCGAGATTTTCAGCGATTCGAACGCGTAGTTGCTTCTTGGTCATTCCTGCCGCGACTTCATCCGCGAACTCATCTATCGAGTCGTCGACCGATGGCCACATTCTTTCCAAGATGCCGATCATGATCGCTGACTTGCTCTTGAAGTGCAGGTAGAAGGTTGCCCGGCTGCACCCGACTGCCGACGAAATATCGTCTGCTGTGGTCGCGAAGTAGCCCTTCGTTCGGAACAGTTCAAGGGCCTCGTCTAGGAGGCGTGACCGCGTGAATTCACGCTTCTGCTGCAGCAGTGTGGATCGATTCTCCACTTTCTCTCCTCCGGCAGTCCATGTGCAAATCGTCTGATTCGTTGAACCGATCATAGTGGCCAGCCTCTCGACAGTATGTCAGTGGTGCCCATACAGAGAGTCGAAGGCGCTCGATGCGCCTTCCGCGCGGAAGGTCGCGGCGCTGCTTTGCCGTACATCGGGACGCCGCGCGGCGCGAGCTCCGGGGCGGCGACGGACGCGGTGGCTGGGCACGAGGGTGGGTGGGGCGCTGTAGTGCCGACCCGGCCTAGGGCGATCCCGAGCAGTGCCTGCGAGCCTGACACTTGCAGTGCCACGCGTCTGCACAACGGAACCGACAGCGAGGTGGGCAAGACCGCAGGCATATCGCCGCGGACGAGTTCGCTAACCTGATCGCGGTCGAACAGACGATCAAGATCCAGTCCAAACACCAGGCTGGGCGCCCGACGGCCCCGCGCCCGGCAAGCCGCGGATGGAAGCGATGCGCTGCCCGCAAGAGCCGAATCTCCGACGCGGTCTATCGCCAGTTCCTCAACGACGCCCGAGCCGCGGCCACCCGAGCAGCTGGCGCGTGCCCAAGAGGGCACTGCGGGGCGTCTCAAGAATCCAGCGCGGTCAACCTACCCCCCGCGCATCGACACTTCGGATCAGCCACATCCCGGATCCCGCAATACCGACACCACAACCGCCACTCAGCTCTCGGAAGATGGTCCGCACAACCGGTTTGACAACAGCGGCCGGCAAGAGGCGCCCGTCAGGTCGAAAGAAGATCGTCAGCGCGAGCCCAGATTTGTCCCACTTTGGGAGTCAGATTTAGCGCGAAGTCCGTCGAGAGATCACGTGATGCCGAGGTAACGTCGTCCACGCAGCTGCCCATGGTTCGGGGCATCGGCCCAGGTCGGAGAGCGCTCGTTCAAGGAACTGCGAGACTCTCCAAACGTCAGAAACTGTGCAACAGTGGAGAGGGCATCTGGATCGAATGTGGCGTACGCGATCGAGCCGCCGCCGTCGATCTCGAGGACCCGCAACCGTCTCAGGCCTACGGTCGTGGCGCCGTCGACGACCGAGCGATCGGGTGGAAAGCAGGCTGTCCGCCGTCGACGATGATTCCGGTCGTACGGGAGTCGGCGGACCCGATGGCTGTCGACAGCCTTGACGGCGTATACGGCGACGCGGGCTTTGCGTTGATCCGGTCGATGCAGCCGCGAGCGTAGGACGCACGATCCCTGTCGCGTTCTGTGCTCGCTTCGAATATCGCGTGAGCGAGCACGCCGTCCGAGAGGCGTAGACGGTCGTTGATTCGGTCTAGCTCGTCGGGCCATTTGTCCGGGCCACGTGCCGCGAGGACGTGGGCGGCGTGGAATATCAATTC
>JALZDD010000397.1 GCA_030862715.1 Actinomycetota bacterium
TCGTCACCACCGAAATCAACGACGGCATCGCCCAGGTGCGTCTCAACCGCCCGGACAAGCTCAACGCGCTGACCCTCGAGCTGCTCCGGGAGCTGGTCGACACCGCCAAGGAGCTCGGCAAGAACCATGACCTGCGCGCGGTGGTCATCGCCGCTGAGGGGGACGCGTTCACCGCCGGCCTCGACTTCGCCTCGGTCCTGCGCGACCCGAAGAAGATCGTGGGCGCGTTCCTGCCGGTGCCCTTCCGTGGCACCAACCTCTTCCAGGAGTCGGTGTGGGCCTGGCGCCGGCTGCCGGTTCCGGTGATCGCGGCCGTCCACGGTCACTGCCTCGGCGGCGGCGTACAGATCGCGCTCGGCGCCGACTTCCGCATCGCCGAGCCCGACTCGCAGTGGTCGGTCCTCGAGGGCAAGTGGGGCATCATTCCCGACATGACCGGCATCCGGTCGCTCTCCGAGGTCGTCGGCATCGACACCGCCAAGAAGCTCACCATGACCGCCGAGCAGTTCTCCGGCGAGCGCGCCTACGAGCTGGGTCTGGTCACCGAGCTCTCCGCCGACCCGGTGGCCACCGCGACCGCCTTCGCCCGCAAGCTCTCGGAGCGTTCCCCCGACCAGCTCGCCGCCGCCAAGCGCCTCTTCAACGACACCTGGTACTCGCCCATCAAGCGCACCTTCTCCCGAGAGCGCATCGAGCAGCTCCGCCTCCTCTTCGGCGAGAACACCAAGATCGCCCGCGAGGCCGCCTTCAAGCGCGAGAAGCCGACCTACAAGCCCCGCCGCTGACCCGAATCAGCCGAGGCGTCACCCGCGTCGGCCGAAGCGTCGCCCCCGTCGGCCGAAGCGTCACTCGCGTCGGCCGAGGCGTCATCCGCTGCCGTCTCGGCCAGCGGGCGTGACCTCTCGGCCGACGTACCTGACGCTTCGGCGTGCTTGCGGCGACGCTTGATCTCGCCCTGGGCGAGGACGAAGGCGAGGACGATGGGCCAGACGTACTTCAGGTGGTTGGCCACCCACTTGACCCATTCGGGGACCTGTACGTTCGGCAGGTCCGGCCACGGGATCGACGGCCACGGGATGCTGGGGAGGTCGGGAAGCGGCAGGTCGGGGAGGTCCGGCAGGTTCGGGAGCGGGAGGTCGATGTCTGGGAGCGAGATCCGGGCGATGATCCACGCGACGACCATCGCGGCGACGATGCCGCCGACCACGCCCGCGGCGCCGCCGAGGGTCTCGATGAGCGCATAGCGCCTCGGGTGGTCGATCACCCGGCGTTCGTACGCAGCGGCCCGTGACCCCGGCTCCGGGGTGAGGTCGACGCCGCCGATGCCGGCCATCCCGGCCAGGTCCTCGCCGGCCGCGAAGTAGGTCGCGCGACGCGGCGTTCCGAGCCCGGAGTGGATGACGAGCAGGCTGCCGTGCTCCTTGCTCTCCAGCCGGGCCCGGTCGTCGGCGGTCTTCTTGGTGAGGACGTCCTCGCCGTCGACGGTCCACACGAACGTACGGATGATCTCCCCGGTCACCTCGAGATGATGGGTGTGCCCGGAGATCGTCCGGGACCAGATCTGGACCTTCTTGCTCACCCTGGTGAATCTAGGATCCGGGACACCTCGGGGGCATCGGCCGGAGGTAGCGATCGGGGTCAGACTTTGGTCTGGGCCGGTCAGGGATAGGCGATGCCGGTGGTCTGCTCGGAGAGCTCCCACAGTGCTCGCGCCGCCTCGGGATCGCGCGCGAGGCGCGAGGCGTTGACCGGCTTCGGCACCCCGCGACCCTCGAAGGCGTCGCTCGGCCCCACGTACGTCCCGGGCTCCAGTTCTGGGTAGGTCGCCGCCATCAGCGCCGGCCAGGCGCCGGCCTCGGGGGTCTGGGCCATCGCCCGGACGGCTGCCTCGCCGATGCTCGCGATCGGCGCGAACATGGTCCGGGAAGCGCCGTTGGCCATCAGGCGGCTCGAGGCGAGCCCCGGGTGGGCGGCGTACGCGCCGACCGGGAGTCCCGCCTTCTCCAGGCGCCGCTGGAGCTCGAAGGTGAAGAGCAGGTTGGCGAGCTTCGACTGGGAGTAGACGCCCCACGGCGAATAGCGGCCGACCTGCACCGTCGGGAATCCGAGCGGGGCCTTGCGGGCCACCTTGTGCGCCACGCTCGCCATGGTGACGATCCGTCCCTCGCCGCTCTCGGCCAGCGGCTCGAGCAGCAGCCCGGTCAGCAGGAACGGCCCGAAGTGGTTGGTCGCCATCTGCAGGTCGAGGTCGTCCACGGTCCGCGACTGCGGCGTCGCCATCACCCCCGCGTTGTTGACCAGCAGGTGCAGCGGTCCGCCGCCGTCGAAGGTCGCCGCCGCGATCGCCTCGGCCCCCGCCCGGACCGCCTGGAGCGAGGAGAGATCGAGCGCGACCCGGTCGAGGCTGGCGCCCGGAACCTCCTCGGTCAGTGCCTCCGCGGCCGCGTCCAGCTTCTCCCAGGACCGCCCCGCCAGGATCACCCGTGCCCCCGCGTCAGCGAGGCCGCGCGCGATGAAGTAGCCGATCCCGCCCAGCGTCGGTCCGGTCACCACGGCGTTCTTGCCGGTCAGGTCAGGAATGTCGGAGGTCGTCCACGGCATGCGGCCACACTAGGCGGCCGG
>JALZDD010000403.1 GCA_030862715.1 Actinomycetota bacterium
CCTCTCCTAGCCGCGAACTTTAGCAGCCGGCCGGCGAACAATACTGATCAGTAGCAGAACTGTTGATGTTGTGGCTCCGAGCCAGGCCAGGCCGTACGCCACCCACGCGACGATCACTGCCGTCAGCACCACCGGACCGGTCTCGAATCCGGTCACCGCGCTCGCCTCCCCCGGCAATCGCTGCAGGAGCAGCCCACCGCTGTCGTGGACCGTCTCGCCGGCAACCTGCGGCGCCTCGCCCGCGGTGCGGTCGGTGATGACGTACCCGATCCCGAGGCGGCTCAGCTCGGCGGCCCGTGCCTCGGGGTCCGGTGCGGCGAGCGCCTCGGCGGCCGCTGCCGCGCGTGGGTCCTCGCCCTCGATCTCGGTGCGGCCGATGACGAGGTCGCCGTTGACCACGCTCGCCCCGGGCAGCATCCTCGGCAGCGGGTCGAGGACGGGACGATGTGCGTTCCACGCCGGGGCTCGGTAGGCGGACCAGGGCAGGACGAGTACGTCGCCCGGCGCCGTCTCCTCGGCGAGCGCCGCGCCGGCCTGCCGCCATGACGTCGGGTAGTCGGCCGGGCCGATGCCGCCGGCGAGACCCCAGGCGGCGTCGGGGAGGACGGCGACCGGGGCCAGAGCGAGGACCACGGCTGCTGCCCACCGGGGTGCGGTGCGGCGAACCCGCTCGCGCAGCGCGTCGACCCCGGCCGCGACGGTCAGGACGAGCAGCGGCAGGCACAGCGGAATCAGGCGGCTGCTGTCCCGCAGCAGCGCGAGTCCGGGGACGTCCTGGGCGAGGGCGTCGAGCGCCTCCGGTGCGGCCCAGCCGGCGACCGCGATCACCAGGCCGGCGACCCACAGCGCCAGGACCGCGATCCGTTGGCTGTCCGAGGTCCACCACCGCCGGAGCCCGGCGCCGACCAGCGCCACCAGGAGCACCAGGGCCACCCAGGCGAGCCAGCTCTCGCGGCTCGCGGGGACGACCGAGGTGTTCCAGATCCCGCCGAGCGAGATAGCCGCCAGCGGGGCGGGCAGGGTGTCGCCGCGCAGCGCGAAGACGTCGAACCCGGTGGCGGATGCCGCCTCGGTTGCGTGAGTGAGGCCGGTGATCAACCAGGGCGCGTTGACCGCGGCCACCGTCGCGAGCAACCGGACCGGGCGCCGGCCCGGGCGCAGACCGGTCGCGAGCAGCACAGCGGCCGACACGATTCCCGCGCTGGCGCTCAGGCTCCCGGCGAGCAGGACCGGGAGCACCCACACCGGGCTGCGCTCGACCTGGCCGGGCTCGCCCGCCGCCCGGCGACGGCCGGCCAGCACCAGCCAGGGCACCGCGGCATAGGCCAGCAGCATCGGCCAGTGGCCCATCCACAGGCGCTCGGCGACGTACGCGCTCCACACGGTCAGGCTCACCACCGCCAGCCGCGCGGCGAGCGAGCGGTCACGCACCACCTCCGCGGCACCCGCACCGGCGAGCACCAGCGCCCCCATGAGCACGAGCTTCTGCAGCACGAGACCCGGCACGACCTCGTCCAGCACCGCGATCACGGCATCCGAAGGCACCGCCCGCGGCAGCCCCGACCCCAGACCGAGCACATCCCGGGTCAGCGCGAGATCCGGCACCCACACCATGTCGTAGCTGAGCACGAACCCCGCCCCCAGCGCCGGCCCCAGCATCAGCACCGCGAGCACGCCCGCCCACAACGTAGGCACCACCCGCTCGCTCACGCCGGCAACCCTACCCAGCCGAGACGTCAGTTCTGTCGGCCGAGAAGTCACTTCTGTCGGCCGAGTCGGCAGTTGTGGCGATCGAGTTCCGATCCTGGGCGGATGCCGGTGCCAGCATGTGACCTGTCGAGCCATAGGCTTTCCAAGTGCCCACGATGACCGCCAGCCCGATCAGCGCCCGCCGGCGCCGGCTGTCCGCGCTCATCCGCAGCAGCGGCTTCCTCGCGGTCTGCATCATGGTCACCAACGTCGCGACGTACGGCTTCCAGATCATCGCCGCCCGGATCCTCGGCCCCGGGCAGTACGGCGGCGTCGCCTCGATGATGTCGCTCCTCCTCGTGGTCGGCGTGGTCCAACTCGGCATGCAGGCGACAGCGTCACGACGGGTGACCGAGACGCCCGGCCACGAGCGCGCCATCGAGCGGACGGTGCTGCGAGCGACCTATCGGGCGGCCATCGTCGTCGGCGTCGTCATGCTCGTCGCCTCCCCGCTGGTGTGGCGGGTGCTGCGGCTGGACTCGATCTATCCCGCTCTGCTGGTCGCGGTGTGTGCCGTACCGCTGACGGTCATGGGCGGTCAGGCCGGGGTGCTGCAGGGCGAGCGCCGTTGGCTCGACCTGGCGATGGTCTACCTGGCGCTCGGCATCCCCCGGGTCATCGTCACCACCGCCGCGATGTGGATCCGCCCCACGGAGGGCGCCGCCATGGCCGGCGTCGCGCTGGCCCAGTTCGCACCGGCGGTCGTCGGCTGGTGGGTGCTGCGACGGCGCGGCGACACCGACGCGAAGCCCGGACCGGTCAAGCCCGTCGTCGTCGAGATGCTGCATGGCTCATTCGCACTCCTGGGCTTCTTCGCGCTCTCCAACGTCGACATCCTGATCGCGCGCAACGTGCTCTCCGACCACGTCTCGGGTCTGTACGCAGGTGGCCTGATCCTCACCAAGGCGGTGCTGTTCCTACCGCAGTTCGTGGTGATCATCGCCTTCCCGTCGATGTCGGCCGAGGCCAGCCGCCGCTCCGCGCTGGTCAAGTCGCTGGCGCTCGTCGGTGGGCTCGGCGCGTGTGCGATCGCCGGATCCTGGCTGCTCTCCTGGCTCGCGATGATCTTCATCGGTGGCCCCGACTACGCCGAGATCGAGGGCCTGCTCTGGGTCTTCGCGATCCTCGGCATGGTGCTGTCCGTGCTCCAGCTGCTCGTCTACTCGGTCCTGGCCCGGCGCAGCCGGCTCTCGGCGTACCTTCTCTGGATCGCCGTCGCCGCCGCCCTCGCCCTCGGCGCGATGCAGACCACCGTCGAAGGCCTCGTCTGGGCCGTCCTCAGCGTAGACGCCGTCCTCGTCGCCGTCCTCCTCGCGACCACCTTCTGGCGACTCAGCCAGACCCCTCACCGCACCTGACCCGCCGAGGCGTCACCCCCGCAGGCCGAGACGGCAGTTACGTCGGCCGAAATGGCAGTTGTGGGCGACGAAAGTGGAGTCTCGTCGCCCACAACTGCCGATTCGATCTACCTAACTGACGTCTCGGCCGACGTACGTGACGCCTCGGCGATCAGTGGGCGGCTTCGTGCCAGGACAGGCCGGTGCCGACGGAGACGTCGAGGGGGACGTTGAGGTCGGCGGCGGAGCCCATCTGCTCGCGTACGAGCGCCTCCAACGCCTCCCGCTCCCCCGAGGCGACCTCGAAGACGAGCTCGTCATGGACCTGGAGGAGCATCCGAGAGGAGAGGGCGGCCTCGTCGATGGCGGTCTGGACCCGCAGCATGGCGACCTTGATCAGGTCGGCGGCCGAGCCCTGGATGGGAGCGTTGAGCGCCATCCGCTCGGCGGTCTCGCGCCGCTGACGGTTGTCCGAGAGCAGATCGGGCAGGTAGCGGCGGCGGCCCATGATGGTCTCGGTGTAACCCGTGCGCCGCGCCTCCTCCACCAGGCTGCGCAGGTAGTCGCGGATGCCACCGAAGGTCTCGAAGTATTCCTCCATCAGCCCACGCGCCTCGCTCGGCTCGATCCCGAGCTGCTGGGAGAGGCCGAAGGCGGACAGGCCGTAGGCGAGGCCGTAGTTCATCGCCTTGATCT
>JALZDD010000407.1 GCA_030862715.1 Actinomycetota bacterium
GTGTGCGCCCAGATCGGCGTCGACATCAGCCGGATCGCCGAGGAGATCATCCTGTGGGCGACCAAGGAGTTCGACTTCGTCACGCTGCACGACTCCTGGTCGACGGGCTCGAGCATCATGCCGCAGAAGAAGAACCCCGACATCTCCGAGCTCGCCCGTGGCAAGGCCGGACGTCTGGTCGGCAACCTGACCGGGCTGCTGACGACGCTGAAGGCGTTGCCGCTGGCGTACAACCGCGATCTGCAAGAGGACAAGGAGCCGGTCTTCGACTCCCTGGACACCCTGGAGGTGCTGCTCCCGGCCTTCACCGGCCAGGTCGCGACACTGGTCTACAACACCGACCGGATGGCCGAGCTCGCCCCTCAGGGCTTCTCGCTGGCCACCGACATCGCCGAGTGGCTGGTCCGGCAGGGCACCCCCTTCCGGATCGCGCACGAGCTCGCCGGCGCCTGCGTCCAGGCGGCGGAGAAGCGCGGCGTGGAGCTGGATGCGCTCACCGACGAGGAGTTCGCCACGATCTCGCCGGCGCTGACCCCTGACGTACGCCTGGTGCTCACCATCGAGGGCTCGGTCGCGTCCCGCGACGGCCGTGGTGGCACGGCTCCCGACCGAGTCGCTGAGCAGCTCGCCGAGCTCCGGGCCAAGGCAGCCGGGTTCCGTCCGTCGTAGTGCTCGCGAGCCTGTTGAACCAGCGCCCCGAGGTGACCGCTCCGCGGCTCCTCGGGGCGACGCTGTCCTTCGACGGTGTGAAGGTGCGGCTCACCGAGGTGGAGGCGTACGCGGCCGACGATCCGGGCTCGCACGCCTTTCGCGGCGAGACGAACCGCAACCGGGTGATGTTCGGTCCGCCGGGGCGGCTCTATGTCTACTTCACCTACGGGATGCACCATTGCGCGAACCTTGTCTGCCACCCGGACGGCGAGCCCGGAGGGATCCTGCTGCGTGCCGGCGAGGTCGTCGAGGGGATCGAGATCGCCCGGGAGCGACGTGGAGCGGTACGCGACGTCGATCTCGCCCGAGGACCCGCGCGGCTCTGCTCGGCGCTCGGGATCGACCTCACCATGAACGGGACCACTGACTTCGAGCTGGAACTGGCGCCGGCCGAGACGTGGGCGGCGATCGAGGTGGCCTCCGGACCGCGAGTGGGGCTGCGTCTGGCTCCGGACCGTCCCTGGCGGTTCTGGGTCTCGGGCGACCCGACGGTCTCGCCCTATCGGCCGGCCAAAGCGCTCGGATAGTTGCCTGGACGGGCCGATGACCGTCCACAGGCCTGGTTCGGACCGGGGTTCTCCACAGGCCGCGCGGGACCGGACGGGACTGTCGGTGCCCCTGATCAGGATGGTGGTCGGAGGTGATCGAGATGACGGTCGCAAGGGTAGAGAAGGAGCCATCACCGGACGATGGCGAGCGGATCGGGCCGGCCGGCGGGCTGGCGACGGTCAACGAGGTGCGGTTGATCGGTCGGCTGTCGCTGGCCGCGGAGGAGAAGGAGCTGCCGAGCGGAGATCAGCTCACGGCGTTCCGCGTGGTCGTGAACAGGCCCCGTGACAAACGCCGGGGGAGCCGAGTGCAGATCGACGCGCTCGAGTGTCACACCTGGGTCGCCCGGGTCCGCCGAGCGGCGATGACCTGGCAGGTCGGAGACGTCATCGAGGTCAACGGCTCCCTGCGTCGCCGGTTCTTCAAGACCGGCGGCCGGCTGCAGTCGATGACCGAGGTGGAGGTGTCGTCGGCCAGACGGGTGAGCCGGGCAGCCGCAGCAACCAAGCAGGCCAGCTAGGGCCTGTTTCGGAATGTGGAGGCGCCGGCTCCGCGCCGCCCAGCACGCACTCTCGCGGCGTTTGCCGCCTCGCGACAGACACCCGGTATGCCTTCGAGGCGGCGCCTTGCGAGAGCACGCGCTGGACGACGCGGCGCTCGGCGCCACATTCCGAAACAGCCCCTAGTGGCGCGACTTCTCCAGCCGTGCCGAGTCGAGAAGACGGATGAGCACGCCCGGGTGCGGCTTGGGCTGGAACGAGGTCGCCTTCTCCGGGAGCAGTTGCCCGATCGAGGCGGAGGAGAGGATGGTGTCGAA
>JALZDD010000462.1 GCA_030862715.1 Actinomycetota bacterium
GGGCCGCGCAGCCAGCAGCGAAGCCGATGCCGTCGTGGTGATCTCGCTCAACGGCTGGCCAGGTGCCGAGTAGGCATCGAAGACTCTGAAGCCGAGGTCGAGGGCATAGCCGACGACGAAGCGCCGATCGTCCTGGGCGGCGTAGAAGTTGCGATTGAACACGTTGGGGGAAACCTCGCTAGAGCCCTACCGGTCAGCCGACGACGTTCCTCGGGGTGACACGGTGGGATGTGGTTCGGGCAGCGCGACACTATCGCGCCGCGCGCCTCGACCTGGCAACCGGTTGGTGATCTGTGTCTCTCGCGAGTCCCTCAGGAGTAGGTGCCGCGGACGGTGTCGGTGGTCGGCAACGACTGGCAGCCGAGCCGGATCCCGTCGTCGAGGTCCTCCTGCTCGAGCACGTCGTTGCGCACCATCTTCACGTCGCCCTCGAGCAGCCGGAACGCGCACGCCGAGCACTCGCCCTCGCGACACGAGTACGGCGCCTTGATGCCCTTCGCCTCGAGGAACTCGAGCATCGGGGTGCCCGGGTCCCAGTCGTCGTACGTCGTCGTGGTGCCGTCGAGCTCGATCTCGAGCGTGGCCGGTTGCTTGGGGCCGTCGTCGACGACCTCGGCCTCCGCCTCCTTGACCGGGGCGACCTCGCCGAACGGGTTGCCGCCCAGGGAGGCGAACTTCTCCTGGTGCCGCCGCGCCCGCGGGAACTCGAGCTCCTTGAGCGCCGCGATCGTCGCCTTCATGAACGGCGCCGGCCCACAGACGAAGGCGTCGTACGTCCGACGGTCGGCGGCGAAGGCCTTGAGTTGCTCACCGGTGGGCAGCCCCTGGACCGACTCGAGCCAGTGGACCACCTGAAGCCGGTCCGGATGCTCAGCGGAGAGCCGCGCCCACTCCTCGGCGAAGATCACCGACCGCTCGTCGCGGTTGGCGTAGAAGACGACGATCCTCCCCGTGCCTTCGCGCAGCGCCGTACGGGCGATCGAGATGATCGGGGTGACGCCCGAGCCGCCGGCGAAGAGCAGGAAGTCGGCGTCGATGTCGGCAGGGGTGAAGATCCCGCTCGGCGGCAGCACGCGAAGCGTGTCGCCGGGGCGGAGGTTGTCGCAGATCCAGTTGGAGGCGTAGCCGTCCACGGTGCGCTTGACGGTGACCGTGAGCGCGTCGCCCGGCGCGCTGGAGAGCGAGTAGCAGCGCGCCGCCAGGCCGTCGCGGTCGCTCGGAACGGCGACGGTGAGGAACTGCCCCGGCTTCGGCTGGAAGGCGTGCCTCGCGTCCTCGGGCACCTCGAAGACGATCGAGTGGGCGTCGGCGGTCTCCTTGACGACGTCGCTGACGGGCAGCAGGAAAGAGTCAGTAGCCATCCTCGGCTCCGATCTGGATCCGGCCGTCGGCGACGGCTGCTTCGATGGACGCGGCCAGACGAGGGCAGCGGGCGTGTACGAGCCGCTCGCCGTTGGCGGCGGCCTTGCGGCGTACGAGGTCCGGACACTGGGCCTGCGCCTCGGCCGTCCACTGGACGGAGGTCTGGTGCTCGCTGTTCTTCTTCACGCCGACGCGGGCGAGGCAGTCGAGGCACTCCACCTCGACCAGGCGGGCCTGGGTGTAGAGCCGCTGGTCCTCGACGGTGTCCTCGGACGTCGGGACGAACGAGGCCATCAACTGACCCCTGCGTCGCTCGACTCAGGGTTCTCTGCCTTCTCGGCCTCGATCCGGCGCAGGTTCTCGGCGACCTCCTCGTGCCAGAACTCGTTGGCCTTGGTGGTGTCGACCTCGAACTCGAAGCGGGCACGCATCTCGGGCTCGATGTCGGCGACATCGACGTAGAACTGCTCGTACCAGCGGCGCAGCTGGTAGACGGGCCCGTCCTCCTCGCAGAGCAGCGGGTTCTGGACCGGCACCTTGTTCTTCCAGATGTGCACGTCCTGGAGGAAGCCGCCCCCGAACATCTCGGCGTACTTGCGGCTGATGTACTGCGCGGTCTTCTCGTCGATGCCCTCGGGCTTCTTCACGGTGATGCCGTACTGGAGGGTGAACGAGTCGGGGCCGGTCGGGATGTGGCAGTTGATCAGGATGACCTCGGTGACGAAGCCCTTGTAGTCGACGGTCAGCCAGTTGATCATGTACGACGGCCCGTAGTAGGTGGCCTCGGACTTCAGGAACAGCTCCGGCGCGCCGTAGCCGCCGCTCACGTCGGGCCGGCCCTTGGACTCCATGAACTGGGTCGCGCGGTGGCCCTCGAAGATGTTCTGGAAGCTCGTGGGGAACGACAGGTGCACGTAGTAGAAGTGCGCCATGTCGGCGACGTTGTCGATCAGCTCGCGGCAGTTGGAGCCCTCGATCGGCACCACCTTCCACACCCAGTCGGTGTAGGCATCGGTGCCGACGCCCGGCAGCTCGGGGGGCAGGATCTCCAGGTCGGGCTCGGAGCCCTCGACGTCGTGCCACACCAGCAGCTGGTCGTTGCGGACCACCGTGGGGTACTTCTGGGTGCGCGCCCGCAGCGGCACCCGCCGCGCGTAGGGGATCGCCTTGCACTTGCCGTCGCCGCCCCACCGCCAGTCGTGGAACGGGCAGGCCACCTCGTCGCCCTTGACCGTGCCCTGGGTGAGGTCGCCGCCCATGTGCCGGCAGTAGCCGTCGAGGACGTTCAGCTCTCCCTTGCTGTCCTGCCACACGACGAGCTTGCTGCCGAAGCCGTCGATGGCGTGGGGCCTGCCGTCCCTGAACGTGTCCGCCAGGCCCAGGCAGTGCCACCCGCGCGCAAACCGCGTCGGCGCGGTGCCCCTGTCCAGTGCCCGCGCATTTCCTGGCGTGTCGCTCATGCCATCCCTCTCGTCGGCCGTATCTGCCTAGGTGGCGAGGCTAGCCGAAAACGAGAACACGTTCTAGTCTTGCCGCATGCGCGTAGCCCTCGATCCCGAGCACCTCGCCCTGCGGGCCGAGCTCCAGGAGTACTTCGACCAGCTCGTCACCCCCGAGCGTAAGGCGGGCCTGGCTTCCGCGACAGGCGAGTTCGGTGAGGCCGGCGTCTACAAGGAGGTGATCCGGCAGGTCGGCGCAGACGGCTGGCTGGGCATCGGCTGGCCGAAGGAGTACGGCGGACAGGCGCGTTCGATGATCGAACAGCTGATCTTC
>JALZDD010000470.1 GCA_030862715.1 Actinomycetota bacterium
TCCCCGGACCTGAAGACCTGCTGACCGTCGTCGGGAGAGCACGTCCCTGGCGACGTCGTCACCAGATGGTGTGAATGGAGTCGTATGCCTGCAGCCGGCTGTCCTTGGTCACCAAGGGAAGGTTCTCGAGCATGCTCTGAGCTGCGAGCATCCGGTCGAACGGGTCGCGGTGGTCCCAGTCGAGCTCTCCGGCGAGGCGTGAGTGGTTGAAGCCCATCGGCAGCCGCTCGAGGACGTGAAGGCGTGTGCGGTCCTCGAAGGTGGCTGCCAGGGTTCCCCCGCCGGGGAGCTTGCTGAGTCGAGCCTTGGTCGAGATCTCCCAAAGGCTCGCCGCTGAGACGAACACCGCGGTGTCGATGTCGATGACGGCCTCGTAGGCAGTGGTGCTGAGCCGGTCGGGATCACTCACCAGCCAGATGTATGCGTGGGTGTCGAGAAGCACCCGCTCATAGGTCTTCATCGAGAGACCCCTCCCAGGCGGCGATCTCGTCGTCGGGGAGCGGTTCGAAGAACTCATCGGGGACGCTCACGCGTAGGCCGCCGAGAATCCGCCTGGTCGGCCGTTCGATCGGCACCAGGCGCGCAACGGCATGGTCGCCTCGGGCGATGATGACCTGGCCGCCCGCCTCGACCTCGGTGAGCAGGCTCGACAGGTGTGTCTTCGCCTCCTGCACCTTCACGACATGTGCTGCATCCATACATCCACGGTAGGTTGGTCAACCTGGTTGGTCAACCCAGGCGCGACCCACTGAGGAGGACAGGATGCATCTGGATCTGGTGACGTTCGTCGTTCCCGACTACGACGAGGCGATGGAGTTCTTCCGCGGCGTCCTCGGCTTCGACGTCACCGAGGACGTCCCGTCGACCACGAACGACGGCCGCCCGAAGCGATGGGTGGTCGTACGTCCGCCGGGTGGCGGCACCGGGTTCCTGCTCGCCCGGGCCGACGGCCCGGCACAGACCGAGAGGGTCGGTGACCAGACCGGCGGCCGGGTGACGTTCTTCCTGCGTGTGGACGACTTCACAGCGGCGTACGAGAAGCTGATCGACGCCGGGATCGAGCTCGTCGGGCCGGTGCGCGAGGAGTCCTACGGCACCCTCCAGGTCTTCAGGGACCCCTTCGGCAACCTCTGGGACCTGCTGTCAGGGTAGGCGTACGAGCGCCTGGACGGGCGTGTGGTCGCTGGGCCAGCGACCGTCCTTGGTCCAGGTGTTGATCGCGGACTCCTTCACGGTGATCCCGGGAGTCGTCAGGATCCAGTCGATCCGGTTGCCGGTCGGAGAGGGCGTGCCGTAGTTGGGGAAAGTGCCGACGCGCGGGGTCAGCTGGGTGCCCGCGAGCCAGGTGTCGATGAGGCCGCCGTCGGTCACCAGCGTCGTGTAGGACGCCGAGGCCTCGGCTGCGGCGTTGCAGTCCGCGGTGAAGACGGCCGGGAGGCCGGTGTCGGCGATGAGCGAGCGGACGACCTCCGCACTCCGGACCCGGGCGTTCTCGGACTGGTGGTCGAAGTGGGAGTTGACGTGCAGGAACTCCGTGCCCGTCGCCAGGTCGCGGAACCGCACCCAGGTCACGATCCGGGTCACGGAGTTGCCCCAGGTCGCCGAGCCGATCAGATCGGGAGTGTCGGAGAGCCAGAACTGGTCCCACCACAGGGCCTCGAGCCGGGAGGCATCGTAGAAGATCGAGGAGTACTCGCCGCCGGCTCCACCGTCACGCCCGAACCCGAGCATCCGGTACTTCGGCCCGAGACCCGCCTCGAGTGCGACGAGCTGCCCGAACTCCGCCTCCTGTACGCCCAGGATCGTCGGCTTCTCGAGCTCGACGAGCTCGGTGACCAGGGGCTTGCGCTCGGGCCAGTAGTCGGGCTGGCCCGGCTGGGTGCCTTCGCGGTCGTAGCGGATGTTGAAGCTCATCACGTGCAGGTCGGGCGCCTTGACCTTGCCGATCAAGGCGTCGCCCGAAGGCCCCTCGTACGCAGCGACGCCGGCCGCGGGCGGGGCGCCGCCCAACGTCGTACCGGCCGCTGCGGCCACGCCCAGTGCGCCCGCTGACGAGAGGATTCCTCGCCTGGTGATCCTGATGCCCGATTCCATCGTTGCTCCTTCGGTGGGGGGTTTCCCTCACCTCAACAGGCGCAGATGAGCACTCGCGGAACTCCGGGTGAGCGGGCCCGGACGGCTCCGCTACGGGGTGGGCTACGGGGTGGGCTACGGAGTGGCCGAGGCGTAGTAGCGGCAGCGGTGGTGCTCGGTGAAGCCGAGGCCCTCGTAGAGGGCGAGGCCGGGGGCGTTGTTGGTCTCCACGTGCAGCCAGGCGGCGCGGGCGCCGCGTTCGGCGCCCCACTCGAGCAGGGTGGCGAGGGCCTTCGTGGCGAGACCCTGGCGGCGGTGTGGCTCGGCGACCTCGAGGTCGTGGATGGCCAGCCAGTCGCGCTCCATCGTGCCCATGATCCGGGCGGTGTCACCGAGGGTGATCAGCACTTGGGCGCCATCGGCGCCGGTGATCTCCACGCGGGCGTCCTCGACGGGTGGAGGCAGGAGGCGGCGCGTGGCGGCGAGCCCGGCGAGCTGGAAGCCGACGGTCACGTCCTCGACCCAGCCGCGAGCGACCACGGCCTCCTCGGCCGCGGAGCCGACCTCGATCTTCACCCGCGGGCGCTTGTGGCGGCTTCGGTAGTAGCTCTCGACCTTGTCGATCGCCGCGTCCAGCTCGATGCCGGGGTCGCCGATCGCCAGCGCCGAGTTGGGCCGCCGGCGGACCGAGACCTCGTGGTCGAAGAGCACCCACTCGCCCAACGGCTCCGAGGTGGTGCCGGGGAAGATCGCAGCGCTGAGCAGCTCGGCCTCGCGTACCCCGATCCGGAGCCGTACGTTGGGCCGCGGTGGCACCGGTTTGCCGGAGACGATCTCGGCGACGGGCACGCTCACCCGCTCCCCGGACTCACGCTCGATGACCGCGGTGCCGTCGGCCCAGGACGTACAGACTCCGAGGATGTCGGTGAAGGCGGGACCGCCGGTGGGGCCGGTCTCGCCGGGAACGAGGCGACGGATGACGATCCGCTTGCCGACGACATGTGGTCCCAGGAGATGAGCAGGCACGTGGGGATACTAGGCTGTTCCCTGAAGGGCCAGTCGTGCCCCTCTGACTTTCGTGATACCCCGCTTGGAGGAGCCCCGAATGACGTACGTCATCGCCCAGCCCTGTGTTGACGTGAAGGACAAGGCTTGCGTCGACGAATGTCCGGTGGACTGCATCTACGAAGGCAAGCGGATGCTCTACATCCACCCCGACGAGTGTGTCGACTGTGGCGCCTGCGAGCCGGTGTGCCCGCCCGAGGCGATCTTCTACGAGGACGACACCCCGGAGGAGTGGAAGGAGTACTACGACGCCAACGTCAAGTTCTTCGACGACCTCGGTTCGCCCGGTGGTGCCGCCCGCATGGGTGAGATCGACAAGGACCACCCGTTCGTCGCCGCGCTGCCCCCGCAGAACCAGGACTGATGCCGGCCTCGATCCC
>JALZDD010000471.1 GCA_030862715.1 Actinomycetota bacterium
CTTACCGTCGTTTGCATGACAGCCATGCGCGTTCCGTACGACGACCTCGACAGCCCCGCGCAGCTCTGTGCCGACTGCGCCGCCGCCGACGACGCGCTGCGCCTGCCCGCGCCACGGGTGCGCGAGGAGGCCCGCCCGGCGCCCGCCGTGCGGATGCAGTCCCGCGAGCCAGGCGACGCAGCGATGCTCGAGGCCTGCGGTCACGTCGCCGACGACCTCGCCCTGACCTGAGTCGGACGCCGCCGCGGCCGCGCGCCGTGGTTGCCCGAAGACATGAGAGCCGCTGTCACGCACAGGGGCTCTCGTCATGTCCGCGACCCGGTCAGTCCCTCGTGGTCACCCCGTCCAGGGCGAGGTCGAGGAGCCGGCCGGCGCGGTCGGGGTCGGCGGCCCGGTCACGGCTGACGACCCAGGCGATCCCGGCGGCGAGATCGAAGACATCGTCCATGACCACGTCTCGCCGGATGTCTCCGGACTCCTGCGCCCGGGCGAGCAGCGTCCGGGTCGTCTCCTGCATGTGATCACAGGTCACCCCGAGCAGCGACCCCTCCCGGCCGGCCGCGTCGAGCACGCTGCCCGGGAGTCCTCCGTAGGTGCTGATCTGCGCGATCGTCGCCAGCAGCCACTCCCGCAGGGCCGCCAGCGGTTCCTCGGTCCCGGCGAGCTCGGTGCCGCGCTTGTGCACCGCCACCATGTTCTCGGCGAGCGCCGCGGAGATGAGCTCGTCGCGCGTCGGGAAGTGCCGATAGAGCGTCGCGTTTCCGACCCCCGCTGAGCGGGCGATCTCGTCGATCGAGGTGTCGACGCCGTCGCGCGCGAAAGCCGCTCGCGCCGCTTTGACGACGGCGTCGTAGTTGCGGCGCGCATCCGCCCGCTTCGGCCGCCTGCTCTCCCAGTCGGTGATCTCGGTCGCAGTCATCATTACCCCTTGACAATAACCGGGGACTATCCCCACATTTGAAATGGGGAGTCTCCCTGGTTCCGATGATAGCGAGGTAACGAGACATGACAGAGCTGCACGAGGCACGGGCCGGAAGCCGGGCAGGTGCCCGCGGCGGAGGTTGGGCGATCGCGGCGGTGGTGACCTGCCAGCTGATGCTGATGGTCGACGGTGTGATCGTCACCGTCGCCCTGCCCTACATCCGCGAGGAGTTCGGGCTCAGCGCGGTCGGCCTGTCGTGGGTCGTCTCCGCCTATGCCCTGGCGTTCGCGGGCTTCCTCCTGGTCAGCGGACGGCTCGGGATGATGTTCGGCCCCCGCCGCGTGCTCCTGGTGGGCGCGGCGATCTTCGTGGTGGCCTCCGCAGCCGGAGGGCTCGCCCCGTCCGGGGAGCTGCTGATCGCCGCTCGGGCCGTGCAGGGCGTCGGTGCCGCGCTGGCCGGGCCGGCGATCATGGTGCTGCTGGTCGCGAACACCGACGAAGGGCCGCAGCGACTGCGTGGGATGTCGTGGTTCATCATCGGCTCCAGCCTCGGCAGCTGCCTCGGCCTGGTCGCCGGGGGCATCTTGACCGTGGCCCTCGACTGGCGCTGGGTGATGCTGATCAACGTACCCGTCGGTGCGGCGGTCATCGTGGGGACAGTGGCCTTCGTCCGAGAGGCCGACCGGACACCCGGACGCCTGGACATCCCTGGCGCCCTCGCCTCCGCCGTCACCATGGTCGCCCTGGTGCACGGGCTCACCCGAGCGGGCCAGGAGGGCTGGGGCGACCCCGCCGTGCTCGGCTCCCTGGCTCTCGCCCTGCTCGCCCTGATCGTCCTGGTCGCCGTGGAGTCACGAGCGGCACACCCCGTCGTACCACTCCGCCTGCTCCGCGGCGCCCGCCGCGCCGTGCCCTATGCGGGCATGCTCCTGGTGCCGGCGATGATGATCGGGTTCTTCACGTTCTCGGTGCTCTTCCTGCAGGACGTACGCCACTTCGACGCCCTCGAGGCCGGGTTGGCCTACCTTCCGTGGGGAGCGTCGGTGATCATCGGCGCCCGGCTGGTGCCGGCGCTGGTGGCCCGCATCGGCGACCGCGGCACGATCGTTCTCGGGATCGCCCTCGGCCTGGCCGGGCTGGTCGCGTTCGTACTGCTCGCCGCCGATGCCCCGCTGTGGGCCGGTGTCCTGCTGCCATGCTTCGCCTTCGGCTTCACCGCACCGTTCTTCTTCACCCCTGCCAGCGCCGCGATCATGGCGGCGGCCGACGGGGAGGACTCCGGTGCCGCCGCCGGGATGTTCCAGGCGATGCAGCAGCTCGGCGGGGCAATCGGCGTCGCGACGCTCACCGCCGTGTTCACCAGCCGCTCCGCAGCGGGCGTCCAACCGGCGATGGAGACCGCGATGCTGGCCTCCACCGCCTTCGGGCTCGTGCTCCTCGTGCTGGCCCTGGCGACGCCCGCGTTCGCCGGTCGGCGGCCCGCGCCTGTCCCTGCCTGAGCGTCACCGAACGCACGAGCGCCCCTGTCCGAGTCGGACGGGGGCGCTCGTGCTGATGCTCAGTGGCTGTGCTGACTCAGTGGAACGAGTCACCACAGGCACAGGAGCCGGTGGCGTTGGGGTTGTCGATGGTGAACCCCTGCTTCTCGATGCTGTCCACGAAGTCGATCATGGCGCCGTTGAGGTAGGGAACGCTCATCCGGTCGACGACGACGGAGACACCGTCGA
>JALZDD010000496.1 GCA_030862715.1 Actinomycetota bacterium
GTGAACCCCGACGACCAAGCCTACGACGGGCCTGCCGCGATGGGCGCCGAGGCGCTGCTCGCTCAGGAGTTGGGTGCAACGATGATCGAAGAGATTCCTCACAACTAGGACGGCACAGATGACGAACCCACTCGAAGGCCTCGGCGGCGAGGGCGGCTTCGACCTCAACGCGATCATGCAGCAGGCCCAGGCGCTGCAGAGCCAGATCGTCGACGCCCAGGAGAAGCTCGCCGAGACGATCGTCGACGGCACCGTCGCTGGCGGTGCGGTGACCGTCAAGCTCACCGGCACGGGCGAGCTGGTCGGCGTGGAGATCAAGCAGGGCGAGTTCGACGGCAGCAACCCCGACGACCTCGAGGACCTCGGCGCCGTGATCGTCGCCGCCTACCGCGAGGCCAAGGGCAAGGCCGACGAGCTCGCCGGTGAGGCGATGGGCCCGCTCGCGGGCGGCCTCGGTGGCCCCGGTGCCCCCGGCGGCGGCGAGCCGCCGTTCAAGCTCGGCTTCTGAAACAGACACAGTTGAAACCAGCACAGCTAGAGACAGGCGATAACCAAGTTGTACGAGGGTGTGGTCCAAGACCTCATCGACGAGCTGGGACGGCTGCCGGGCGTAGGCCCGAAGAGCGCTCAGCGGATCGCGTTCCATCTGCTCCAGGCTGATCCCGCCGACGTACATCGGCTCGCCTCGATCCTCAACGAGGTCAAGGCGAAGGTGAAGTTCTGCTCGGTCTGCTTCAACGTCTCCGAGGAGGAGACCTGCAGGATCTGTCGCGACCCCCGTCGGGAGCAGTCGGTGCTGTGCGTGGTCGAGGAATACAAGGACGTCGTCGCGATCGAGCGCACCCGTGAGTTCCGCGGGCGCTATCACGTGCTCGGCGGCGCGATCAGCCCGATCGACGGGATCGGTCCCGACCAGCTGCGCATCCGTGAGCTCGTCCAGCGGCTCAACGACCCAGGGATCACTGAGGTGATCCTCGCCACGGACCCCAACCTCGAGGGAGAGGCGACGGCGACCTATCTGACTCGTCAGCTGAGCCCGCTCGGGCTAAAGGTCACCCGCTTGGCCAGCGGTCTCCCGGTCGGTGGAGATCTCGAGTACGCAGACGAGGTAACCCTCGGCCGAGCCTTCGCCGGACGCCGCGCGGCTGAGTAGCCGTTACCTGTGCGATCCCTAAGAGCCGACTCTTTACCCTCGTCAGGCCGCGACTTCGGCGGTAGCCTGTCGATTCAAGGGACCTCGGGAAGGGGGCCGTCATGACGAATGACTTGACCGGCAAGGACTTCGCCACCAGCATCGCCGACTCGGTGGAGAGCTTCCTGCTCTCGGTGCGCGCGATAGCTGCGGACGGCGATGGTGGCAGCGCTGTCCCGATGCTGCTGCTGGAAGTGAGCCAGATCCTGTTGGCGGGCGCGCGACTGGGCGCCCAGCAGGACTTCGAGCCTCGTGAGGAGTTCCAGCCCGACGTGGGCATGGAAGCCGACGTCGACGAGCTCCGGATGGGGCTCGCCGAAATGTTCGGGGACATCGACACCTACAGCTTCGTCTTCGACCCGTACAGCCCGGACGTGGTCGACAGCCAGATCTCCGACGACGTCGCCAGCCTGGTGACCGACCTGGAGTACGGCCTGCGCCACTACCGTCTCGGCGACGTCGACGAGGCGCTGTGGTGGTGGCAGTTCAGCTACGTCAACAACTGGGGCAACCTGGCCGGTGCCGTGCTCAACGCACTGCTCACCGTGGTCGCTCACGACCGCCTCGACTCTGAGCCGTTCACCGGTGAGGACGAGGACCTGGCCGCCGCTGATGAGATGCTGGAGAAGACGCCCGCACCGGCAACGTAGACTTTCCCGCCGTGGGAATCGTCGTTCAGAAGTACGGTGGCAGCTCGGTCGCAGACGCTGCAGGCATCAAGCGCGTCGCTCAGCGAGTGGTCGCGACCAAAGAGCAGGGCCACGACGTGGTCGTGGCCGTCTCTGCCATGGGTGACACCACCGACGAGCTGATCGACCTGGCCAACAAGGTCTCGCCCGACGCGACCGCGCACGCGCGTGAGTTCGACATGCTGCTCACCTCCGGTGAGCGTCAGTCCATGGCGCTGCTCGCGATGGCGATCAACGACGTCGCGAACGAGCGCGGGCTGGCGTACGAGGCTCGGTCGTTCACCGGGTCGCAGGCCGGTCTGATCACCGACGCGCAGCACGGACGCGCCAAGATCCTCAGCATCACCCCGGAGCGGATCCAGGCAGCGCTCGGCGACGGCGCGATCGCGATCGTGGCCGGCTTCCAGGGCGTCTCCAGGGACACCAAGGACATCACCACGCTGGGCCGTGGCGGCACCGACACCACCGCGGTCGCACTGGCGGTGGCGCTGAACGCCGACGTCTGCGAGATCTACACCGACGTCGACGGTGTCTTCACCGCCGACCCGCGGATCGTCCCGACCGCCCGCAAGCTGAGCTCGGTCGCCTTCGAGGAGATGCTCGAGCTAGCGGCGTCTGGGGCGAAGGTGCTCCACCTGCGTTCGGTGGAGTTCGCGCGGCGTCACGGCCTCCCGATCCACGTACGCTCCTCCTTCTCCACCCTCAACGGCACTGTCGTCAAGGGCAGCATCGACGCGGTCTCCCCGCACGCCGACCACCAGCTCGGCGGCGACGCCGGGATGGAGGCGCCGATCGTCGCCGCCATCGCCCACGACCGCAGCCAGGCCAAGATCACCGTCGTCAACGCCCCCGACCAGGTGGGCGCCGCCGCGAAGGTCTTCGAGATCGTCGCCGGGGTGGGCATCAACGTCGACATGGTGGTCCAGGACTCGTCGGCGGCCAGCTCCGGCCGCACCGACATCACGTTCACGCTGCCCCGCGACGACGCCGAGCGCGCCGGGAAGGTGCTGGAGCAGGCGCGCGCTGAGCTCGGCTTCGAGCGGGTGAACACCGAGCCCCGGATGGGCAAGGTCTCGCTGATCGGTGCCGGGCTGCGCACCCAGCCGAAGAAGATCGCCGACTTCTTCTCCGCGATCGCGCAGGCCGGCGTCAACATCCAGATGATCTCCACCTCGGAGGTCCGGGTCTCGGTCGTCGTCGGCGACGACGAGGTCGACCGCGCGGTGGAGGCAGCCGCGGAGAGGTTCAGCGACGTGGAGGTCGAGAAGGTCTCCTACGGCGCCGACGCCAATGGCGACACCCCAGAGATCGTCGGCGTGGCCCACGACCGCGGCGAAGCCAAGATCACCGTCGCCGGGGTCACCGACGAACCCGGCGAGGCCGCCCGAATCTTCGACACCCTTGCCGACAACGGCATCAACATCGACATGATCGTCCAGAACGTGTCGGCGGAGAAGACGCGGCGCACCGACATCTCGTTCACGCTGCCTCGCACCGACGTCAAGAAGGCCCGCGCGGCACTCGCAGACATCCAGGGCGAGGTCGGCTTCGCCGACCCGGTCGCCGACGAGCAGATCGGCAAGCTCTCGATCGTCGGTGCTGGGATGCGTACGCATCCGGGGATCACCGCGAAGTTCTTCGCCGCGCTCGCCGCCGAGGGAGTCCTGATCCGGATGGTGTCGACCTCGGAGATCCGCGTCTCGGTGCTCGTCAGCGCCGATGACCTCGACCGCGCAGTGCGCGCCACACACAAAGCATTCGGCCTCGACAGCGACGTAGAGGCCATCGTCTATGGAGGGACCGGCCGATGAGCGTCAATCTGGGAATCGTGGGAGCGACCGGACAGGTGGGCGTCGCCGTACGCCAGATCCTGCTCGAGCGCGGCTTCCCGCTCGGCGAAATTCGTTTCTTCGCCTCGGCGCGCTCGGCCGGCAAGACCATCGAGTTCGGTGGCCGCTCGATCGTCGTCGAGGACGCCGCCACCGCTGACCCGTCGGGTCTCGACATCGCGATCTTCTCCGCCGGAGGCACCACCTCGAAGGCGCTGGCGCCGAAGTTCGCCGAGGCCGGTGTGATCGTCATCGACAACTCCTCGGCCTGGCGCAAGGACCCGTCGATCCCGCTCGTCGTCTCCGAGGTCAACCCCTCGGCGATGGACGGGGTCATCGAGGCCCGCCAGGGCATCATCGCCAACCCCAACTGCACCACGATGGCCGCGATGCCGGTCCTCAAGGCGCTCCACGACGAAGCCGGTCTCGAGCGGCTCGTCGTATCGACCTACCAGGCGGTCTCGGGCTCCGGCGTCGCCGGCGTCGAGGAGCTGGTCAGCGAGGTCGCGGCTGCCGGCGACAAGGCTCGCGAGCTCGCCTACGACGGGTCCGCCATCACGTTCCCGGAGCCGGACAAGTACGTCGAGACGATCGCCTACAACGTCCTTCCCTACGCCGGTTCGCTGGTCGAGGACGGCCTCAACGAGACCGATGAGGAGCAGAAGCTCCGCAACGAGTCCCGCAAGATCCTCTCCCTGCCCGACCTGCGGGTCTCCGGCATCTGCGTCCGCGTCCCGGTCGTCACCGGTCACTCGCTCGCGGTCAACGCCGAGTTCTCCTCGCCCCTGACCTCCGAGCGCGCCACCGCGATCCTCTCGAACGCCCCGGGCGTCGAGCTCCGCGACGTACCCACGCCCCTGTACGCCGCAGGCAAGGACCCCTCCTACGTCGGCCGCATCCGCCAGGACGAGGGTGTTCCCGACAACCGCGGCCTCGCCCTGTTCATCTCCAACGACAACCTCCGCAAGGGCGCCGCGCTCAACACGGTCCAGCTCGCCGAGCTGGTCGCCGCTGCCCTCTGACGAGACGTCAGGCGCGCTGGCC
>JALZDD010000510.1 GCA_030862715.1 Actinomycetota bacterium
TAGTCCTGTGGCTGGCGGCCGTCGCGGTGGCGTTCGCCGCCGCTGACACCTACGTCGTCGTGCTGGCGCTGCCGGACATGATGGCGGGCGTCGGGCTCTCGATCGAGGAGCTGCAGCGGGCCGCGCCATTGATCTCGGGCTTCCTGCTCGGGTACGTCGCGGTGCTGCCGCTGATCGGGCGGCTCGCCGACCTCCTCGGGCACCTGCCGGTGCTCGTCGGCGGGCTGGTCGTCTTCGCGTTCGGCTCGTTCCTCACCGCGCTGTCGTGGGACCTGGCAGCGATGGTGGTCGGCCGGTTCTTCCAGGGGCTGGGCGGTGGTGCGCTCGTGCCGGCGACCCTCGCGCTCGTCGCGGCGCTCTACCCCGCCGAGCGCCGTGGGGTCCCGCTCGGGCTGGTCTCGGCGGTGCAGGAGCTCGGCTCGGTGCTCGGGCCGCTCATCGGAGCGGTCGTGCTCGCCGTCGCGGACTGGCGGGCGATCTTCGTCCTCAACCTCGTCGTCGGCGTCGTGCTCGCGGTCGCGATCCGGCGCCTGGGCCGCTCGAACGCCGACCCGGATCGACCACGACGACCCGACCTGATCGCGCTGCTGCTGTTGCTGGTCGCCGGCGCCGCGTTCGTGCTGCTGGCGATCGAGCCGACCGCCCTGGTCCAGGACCTGACCTGGGGCGCGCTCTACGTGCCCGCGGCCGGATCGACGCGCTGGCTGACCCCGCTGGGCCTGGTCACGGTCATCGCGACCCTCGGGTTCTTGGTGAAGTGCGGCCTTCGGCCGGGCGTACGCGGCGTGCTCGGCCGGATCACCGCCGAGGTCGACCTGCTCGGGGCGCTGCTGCTCTCGTTCGCCCTGGCCGGGGTGATCCTGGCCTTCGCGACCGCCGACCCCCAGGTGGCGGTCTTCTCCGAGCAGGGCACGTGGTACCTGGTCGCCGGCGGACTGGCCCTGCTCGGCTTCGTCTTCCACCTGCGCCGGGCGCAGGACCCGATCGTGCCGCGCGGCGCGTTCGCCCGGACGCCGGCGTGGGGCTCGGTGCTGATCTCGTTCTTCGTCGGCGCGGCGCTGGTGGCGGCGCTGATCGACGTACCGCTCTTCGCGCGAACCACGATCTACGGCGACAGCCAGCTGAAGGCGGCCCTGGTGCTGCTCGAGTTCCTGGTCGCGCTGCCGGTGGGTGCCATCGCAGGCGGCTTCCTCACCCGGAGGCTGCCGGCGGGCGTGATCGCGGGTGGCGGGATGCTGCTGGCCGCGGTGGCGTTCGTGCTCATGGCCCGCTGGGACGCCGACGCGCTGCGCTCGCTGTCGGCGACCGTCGTACTCGTCGCCGGCGGCCTCGGCTTCGGCCTCGCCCTGGCGCCGGTCAACGCGGCGATCCTGGCCACGACCGAGCAGTCGATGCACGGCCTGACCACCTCCTTCACAGTGGTGGCCCGCATGGTCGGCATGCTGGTCGGCATCTCCGCGCTGACCACGATCGGCCTGCGCAGCTACTACGCCGCCCAGGCCGACCTGCCGTCGCTGTCGTCGGTGTGCACCGGCGGCGGCATGTGCGAGGACTACCAGGACCTGCTCATCGGAGCCGCCATCGCCCAGGAGCACACCGTCTTCGCCGGCGCCGCAATATGCGCCGGGATCGCCGCCCTGCTCTCCGTGGTGCTGCTGCGGGGCGCGCCCACCCGGGCGCTCTCCCCCAGCGAGACCGTCACCGCCCTGTAGGGGTTCGCCAGGCGCCGCTGAGCTATCCGATCCGGACCCGCAGCCGCTCGCGGGCGGGGATCCGCGGATAGGTGCTCCCGCGCTCCACCACGCTCCAGGGAGCGGCGGCGAAGACCTCGACGGTCGCGGAGATCATCGCGATCGTCGACGGCTCACCAGGACAGCGGTGCCCCTCGGCCGGGTCTCCCCCGCCCTGCGGCACCAGCTCGAACTCGTCGACCTCCCGGCCGAGGAACCGCTCGGCCGAGAACGCGTGCGGCGCAGACCACGAACCCGGGTCGAGGTTGGTCCCGGGGACGTCGAGGACGACCCGCTGCCCCTGCGAGACGAGCTGGCCGTCCCAGTCGCCGTGCTGCCGCGCGATGCCGGCGAGCGCCGGGACGAACGGGAAGATTCGGCGTACCTCCTGGGTGAAGGCGTGGCGGCGCGCGGGATCTTCGGCGAGCTTCGGGCGCAGTCGCGGCTCGTCGTCGAGGGCCTGGACGGCGTAGGTGCCGAGGTAGGCCACAGCGACGGCGGGCCGAAGTACGTTGAGCAGCTCCACCGCCGCGACCGGGACCGGCAGCAGGTCGCCGTGCGCGTCCCGCCAGGTGGCGATGGTCTCCAGCGGCGTCGTGGGCGGGCTCGTTACCGACCGCGCCTCCCGGATCAGCCCCCGGGCCCAGCGGTTCGCCCACAAGCGGGCCGCCCACGCCGTCGCGTAGGAGGGGCCGGAGATCCCGAACCCGTCGACGATCCCGGCCAGGCGCCGCCCGACCTTGTCGGGGTTGCGCACCGTGATGCCGGCCCACGCGAGGACGGCGCGAGCGTAGACCGCAGACAGCAGGCCGAACACGCTCACCGTCTCCCCGCGACGTTCGCGCAGGGACGAGCTGAGGTGCTGGCGTACCAACTCGTGCAGGGTCGAGGCCGCGGCATCATCGAGCAGGTCGAGGAACTGGCCCTTGCGGTGCTGGTGCTCGGCACCGTCGAGGCCGTGCACGGCGCCACGACCGAAGAGCAGGGCGGCCAACGGCGCGGGGACCGCACCGGTGCGCCGGATGAGCTGAGGGTCGTAGAAACGGCGTACGGAGGCAGGACCGCTCACGACGACGGCATCGTCCCCGAGGAGCTTGACGG
>JALZDD010000519.1 GCA_030862715.1 Actinomycetota bacterium
AGCAGCCGGCTGTCGGGGTCCATGGTGGTGTCCCACAGCTCCTCGGCGTTCATCTCGCCCAGGCCCTTGTAGCGCTGGATCGCGTTGTCCTTGGGCAGCTTCTTGCCCGCCTGCTGGCCGGCGGCGACGAGCGCGTCCCGCTCGCGGTCGGAGTAGGCGAACTCGTGCTCGTGCGGCTTGTTCCACTTCAGCCGGTACAAGGGGGGCTGGGCGAGGTAGACGTAGCCGGCCTCGATCAGCGGGCGCATGAACCGGAACAACAGCGTCAGCAGCAGGGTGCGGATGTGGTGCCCGTCGACGTCGGCGTCGGCCATCATCACGATCTTGTGGTAGCGCAGCCGGTTGATGTCGAAGTCGTCGTGCACGCCGGTGCCCAGCGCGGAGATGATCGACTGGACCTCCTGGTTGGCCAGCACCTTGTCGATCCGGGCCTTCTCGACGTTGAGGATCTTGCCTCGGATCGGAAGGATCGCCTGGATACGCGGGTCGCGGCCGGACTTGGCCGAGCCACCCGCGGAGTCACCCTCGACGACGAAGATCTCGCACTCTTCCGGGTTGGTCGACTGGCAGTCGGCGAGCTTGCCGGGCAGGCCGCCACCGCCGCCGATGCCCTTGCGGTTGCGCGCCAGGTCACGGGCCTTGCGGGCCGCGATCCGGGCCGAGGCCGCGGCCATCGACTTGCGGATGACCTCCTTGCCCTCGGCCGGATTCTGCTCCAGCCAGGCGCCGAGCTGGTCGTTGACCGCGCCCTGCACGAAGCCCTTGACCTCGGTGTTGCCGAGCTTGTCCTTGGTCTGACCCTCGAACTGCGGCTCGCTGATCTTCACCGAGATGATCGCGGTGAGACCCTCACGGATGTCGTCACCGGTGAGCCGGTCCTCCTTCTTCTTGATCAGGCCCCACTCCTCGCCCCAACGGTTGATCAGGGTGGTGAGCGCGGCGCGGAAGCCCTCTTCGTGGGTGCCGCCGCCGGGGGTGTTGACCGTGTTGGCGAAGGTGTGGACCGACTCGTTGTAGGAGGACGCCTGCCACTGCATGGCGATCTCGACGCTCATCGGGTTGGACGCCTTCTCGTCCGTCTCCGTCTCGAAGGCGATGATGCTGGAGACCGGGGTCTTGCGCTTGTTGAGGTGGTCGACGTAGTCGGCCAGACCGCGCTCGTAGTAGAAGGACTGCTCCAGCACCCGCTCGCCGTTGCCGGAGCTGTGCAGCTCGTCGGCGCTGTCGGTGTCGGACTCGATCGTGCCGTCCTCGACGGCCTCGGCGATGGCGGAGGCCTCCGGACGCTCGTCGCGCAGCTCGATCCGCAGCCCCTTGTTGAGGAACGCGGTCTCGCGGAAGTGGCTCGAGATGGTCTCGAGGTTGTAGTCGGTCGACTCGAAGATGTCGCTCGAGGCGTTCCAGGAGATCGTCGTGCCGGTGCGCTCGCCCTCCTCGAGCTCGCACACCTCGCGGAGGTCGTAGTCGGGTACGCCGCGGGTGAACTCCTGCTCCCACAGGCGGCCCCGGTTCTTGATCTCCATGTGGAGGTTGGTCGAGAGCGCGTTCACCACGGAGGAGCCGACGCCGTGCAGACCACCGGAGACCTTGTAGCCGCCTCCGCCGAACTTTCCGCCGGCGTGGAGCACGGTCAGCGCCAGGGTCGCGGCGGGGATCTCCTGGCCGGCCGCGGTGTCGGTCGGGATGCCTCGGCCGTTGTCGGAGACGCTCACCCAGCCGTCCTCACGCAGCGTCACCTTGATGGTGTCGCAGTAGCCGGCGAGCGCCTCGTCGACCGCGTTGTCCACGATCTCCCAGATCAGGTGGTGCAGGCCGCGGGCTCCCGTGGAGCCGATGTACATACCCGGTCGTTTGCGGACCGCTTCGAGTCCTTCGAGGACCTGGATGGCAGAGGCGTCGTATTCGACTCCGTCTGTGGTCTTGTCGTCCGGCATGGGAGTCGTCTGGTCGGCAGCGGTCACCGGTGCGATCCACCTGTCATTTCGGTCCGGAATCGGACATGGTGTCGGTCGGGCATGCAACGGGTCGACCAGCGCCGGGAAGGTGAAACCTTGGACGATCGACCCAATCCCTATGTTACCCCGTAGAACGCCGGATTCCACGCACGCCGCCTGTCCTGAGGGGGAACTGTCATCGAAATGAGCGTCTGTGCGTCTCCTGACGGTGTCTCTGCGCCCCCAGCAGGGGGCTCGGTGAGTCCCTATACGTCCGCGAGGCGCTTAGAGCGGCAGATCGCGGCTCACGCGCTGCGCCTCGAACACGTGTTCATGCTCTGCTCTCGGCTGGACTCTCAGCCGTAGGTGTCGCGCGGCCCGCGGCCGTCGCGTACGCCTCGGGGACCCTTCTTCCACGAGGGCAGATGAGGGCCGAGGACCTCGATGAGGAGGACCGTGCCGTGACCGAGCTCCTCGTTGAGACGCTTCACGAGGGTGGGCGCCAGCAGCTTGAGCTGGGTGGCCCAGGCGGTGGAGTCGGTGCGCACGGAGAGCTTGCCGTCGGCGTACGTCTCGGGGGTGGTGTGGTCGGCGATCTCCTCGCCGACGATGTCTGGCCAGCGGGCCATCACGCCGTGGACGCGTAGCGAGGTGTCCCAGCCGTGGTCGTTGACCATCCGGCTCACCACCGAGTCGATGAGCTGGGGGTCGCGGTCATCGGGCCGGGCGCCGGAGACCGTGCCGCGTCGGGTGGTGTTGTCCGGCGTACGCCGCTTCTTCCGCATCCCTGCCTTGGGCGCGGGCATCTTCGCTGTTGCCCGGGTCAGGGAACGGGCCAGGTCGAGGCCGTCGGCGCGCTTTTCCGGTTCTTCCTCACCGCCTTCGGCGGTGGTCTCGACAGGCTCGACCACCTTCGGGTCCTCGTCACTCATCGCGGGTCACCTCGCCTGCCTTGACGTGATAGCGGGCACCGGCGAGAGCGGCGGGTACGTCCTCCGGGACCGCCGCGGTGACCAGGACCTGCTCGGCGTCGGCGACCAGCTCGGCCAGCTGGACCCGGCGCTGGCTGTCGAGCTCGGCGAAGACGTCGTCGAGGATCAGGATCGGGTCGTCGCCGTCGGCGCGTAGCAGGTCGTACGCCGCCAACCGGAGCGCCAGCGCGAAGGACCAGGACTCGCCATGGCTCGCGTAGCCCTTGACAGGGAGGCGCTCGGCGCCGGCACCGTGGCCGAGGAACAGCAGCAGATCGTCACGGTGGGGGCCGACCAGGCTGATCCCGCGGTCGAGCTCGTCCTTCTGGCGTCGGGCGAGCTCGGCGAGGATCGCTTGGCGGAGGTTCTCCACGGTGGGCATGGTCTCGACAGGCTCGGGGCCACTGCGTTCAGACCCTGACTCGACCACCGACTTATAGGTGATCTCGGCGTCGTCCCGGCTCGCGCCGCGGGCGACGGTCTCGTAGGACTTGCCGACGTACGGCTTCAGCGCTTCGACCAGGGAGAGTCGCTGGGCGAGGATCTCGGCGCCGATGGCGGCGAGGTGGTCGTCCCAGACGGCCAAGGTGGCGAGCGCACCCTCGCGAGCGGAGCCGCGCGCGAGGCCGGCGGTCTTCAGCAGCGAGTTGCGCTGCTTGAGGACGCGGTCGTAGTCGCTGCGTA
>JALZDD010000524.1 GCA_030862715.1 Actinomycetota bacterium
GTGCGCGACACCCTGCGGCCCCGACCCGAAGAGAGCGACGAAGAAGACCCTGAGAAAACCACTCAGGATCTGCGCGTACGCTCAGACGCGTGAACAAGCTGTTCGGCACCTACAAGGTGCTTGCGTACGTCGTGGGTGTGCTGCTGCTCGTCGGCACGATCTCCTCGCTGTTCAAGTATCTGCTCCCTGAGGGCACCGCTCTGCAGTCCTTCGGCGAGGCGATGACGCCGCTGTGGGTCGCGCACGGCTGGATCTTCATCATCTACGTGATCGTCGCCTTCCTGCTGACCCAGAAGGCCCGCTGGACGATCCCCGAGTTCCTGCTGATGATGATCGCCGGCCTGATCCCGGGTCTGATCTTCTGGGTCGAGCGCCGCGTCGCCGACAGGATCGCTCCGAAGCTCGCTGACGCAGCCTCCTGACCTCAGGCCCGCGACCGACACTGTGGGAGGATCGAGGAGTTACATCCCGTACCAATCCCAATGTCGGAAGGGCAGGTCATGGCTGACCAGAAGGCCATCCTCCACACCAATCACGGTGACATCACGATCACCTTGTTCCCCAACCACGCTCCGGAGACGGTCGCCAATTTCGTCGGCCTCGCCACGGGGACCAAGGAGTACACGGACGACGCCGGCCGCTCCGGCGTTCCCTACTACGACGGTCTCGGCTTCCACCGTGTCATCCCCGGGTTCATGATCCAGGGCGGTTGCCCCCTGGGCACCGGTACGGGCGGCCCGGGCTACACCTTCAAGGACGAGCCGCACCCCGAGCTCACCTTCGACAAGCCCTACCTGCTTGCGATGGCCAACGCCGGCCCCGGTACCAACGGGTCGCAGTTCTTCATCACCACCGGCCAGGCGCCGTGGCTGAACT
Source organism: Actinomycetota bacterium (assembly GCA_030862715.1). The sequence continues at coordinate 877 of JALZDD010000524.1, forward strand.
TCAAGCACACCATCTTCGGTGAGGTCGCCGACGAGGGGTCGAAGAAGGCCGTCGACTCGATCTCCGGCACCAAGACGGGTGCGATGGACCGCCCGGTCGAGCCGGTCGTCATCGAGACGGTCGAGATCGTCTAGTTGTCCGACTCGACCCCGGTCGGGGTGCCGGTCTGCTACCGCCACCCCGACCGTGAGACGCATATCCGCTGTCAGCGCTGTAGCCGGCCCATCTGCCCTGACTGCATGACGGGCGCCTCCGTCGGCTTCCAGTGCCCCGAGTGCGTGCGTGAGGGCCACAAGTCCGTACGCCAGCCCAAGCGCTTCACCGGCGCGCGGGTCGGGTTCCGGGCACTCCCGGTGACCTTCTCGCTCATCGGCGTCAACGTCCTGGTCTGGCTGAGCATCATCCTGACCGGTGGTTCCGGGTCGCGGGTCCCGGATTTCATCGCGATCCGTCTGCAGGGCTACTGCCTCACGCCGGACGGCGGGTTCGCAGTGCCCAACGACGTCTGCCGGGCGAGTGGCTACACCTGGATGCCGGGAGTCGACGACGGCGCGGTCTGGCAGGTGCTGACCTCGACGTTCACCCACGTCTCGCTCCTCCACCTGGCCGTGAACATGTTCTCGCTCTACATGCTCGGCTCGTTCCTCGAGCCGATCGTGGGCCGGCTGCGGTTCCTGGTCTTCTACCTGATCTCCGGCCTGGCGGGGTCCGCCCTGGTGGTCTGGGCGGCGGCACCTGCCGGGTCGACCGTCGGCGCCTCCGGCGCGATCTTCGGGCTCCTCGGCGTCCTGGTGGTGCTCTTCGTCAGGGCCGGGCAGACGCTCGCCCCGCTGCTACCGGTGCTCCTGATCAATGCGGGGATCACCTTCTTCGGCAACGGCATCTCCTGGCAGGGGCATGTCGGTGGCTTTGTCGGCGGTCTCGTCGTCGCGGCCATCTTCACCTCGCTCCGGGCCGACCGGAAGGCGCCGTTGCAATGGGCTGCCCTGGGCGGCTTCGCGTTGGCGTTGCTTGCTGTGATCGGCGTACGAATTCTGTTGTTCTGACGCCTTCGAGGTAGGTGTTCTCGGGGCGTTTTCACCGCGTGGACAAATCCACAGGTGTGGATGGCCCTGTGGAGAACTACACCCGTGTAACGCAAAGCGGCGCAAACCAAAGGTTTGCGCCGCTTTCGCCGTCTAACGAGAGGGTCACTCCCACTTCGTGGCGAAGGTGAAGCCCACCGCCATGAAGCCGATGCCGACCAGGAGGTTCTTCTGACCCAGGTCGTTGAAGACCCAGATCTTGTCCAGGTGGTCGTTGGCGAAGACGTAGAAGACGCAGATCCAGATCAGGCCGATCACGAAGCAGCCGAGCATGCCGACGACGACGCCGCGGCCGCGGCCCAGCGGGGTCTTCGGGTGGGCGGCGACGGCCAGGCCCAGGAAGAGCAGGATGAAGCCGATCAGGTAGTTCCACCCCTCGAGCTTCTGCACCGGCTTCGGCCCGGTGAAGTCGCCGCCGACCTCGTTGGGGCGGACCCCGACGTAGTAGTAGGCGATCCAGCCGATGCCGAGGGCGATCAGCAGCAGGGCGACCCCGAAGCGCGGAGTGAAGATCGGCTCCTTGGGAAGGTCGAGATCACTCTTCTTCGAGAGCTTGAGCTTGGCCACGGGTGATGCTCCTCAGACAAATGTGATTGCTGCGCATACCCTAATGGTCGTGAGCTCCGGAACCCAGGCTAACCCCACCTCTAAACCAAAGCGCTGGTCCCGCGTGACCTCCTGGAGGCTTGGTACGCCCGTCGTGGTGCTGCTCTGTGGCGGCCTGCTCGCGGTGAGTTTCGTGAACGCCGACGGCACCGACCTGCGCCCGGGCCGCTACGAGGACCTGGCGACGCTCGTCGACGGGGAGCGGATCCGCTACAACCGCCTCGAGGCCCAGCTCACCGACCTGCAGAGCGAGGTGGACCAGCTCACCAGCGGCGTCACCGACAAGGACGTCAAGAAGCTCCAGAACCAGTCGGCGCGGCTCGCCGACCCGGCCGGCACCTCCGACCACAGCGGTGCCGGCATGCAGATCGTCCTCGGCGACGCGCCCTCGGAGGTCCAGGAGAGCTACACCGGCGACGACCCCAACTCGCTCGTCGTGCACCAGCAGGACATCCAGGCCGTCGTCAACGCGCTGTGGGCCGGCGGCGCCGAGGCGATCACCATCGCCGGCAAGCGGATCATCACCACGACCGGCATCAAGTGCTCCGGCAGCACGGTGCAGCTCGACGGTGTCCCCTACCCCCAGCCGTACGTCATCGAGGCGGTCGGCGACCCCGACCGGCTGCAGGCCGCGATCGACCGCGACAACCACGTACAGAACTACCGGGCCGACGCCCGCGACCCCAACGTCCAGATCGGCTGGTTCCTCAAGCCGCTGACCTACCTCACCGCTCCGGCCTACGACGGCCTGCTCGACGTGAAGTACGCGAAACCCCTGCCTCAGGAGAACTGAGACAGGGGCTTCGGCGGGATTCGGGCTACGGCGCCGCCGGACTGCTCGGCGGGAGCGTCGGGTCACACGTCGGCGGGTCACCCGGCTCGGCGGTCTGGGTGGCCGAGGCCGATGGGTTGGCCGGGTCCGTCCCGGGCACCAGGGTCTGACAGCTCGGCAGCGCCTCTTCCTTCGTCGAGACGAAGATGATCACCTCGCCGTCCTGTGCGAGCGGCGTGCCCTTGGCCGGCGTCTGCTCGACGACGGTGCCCTTGGGCTCCTCGGTGTTGGGCTCGTCCTTGCGTACGGGCGTGAAGCCGGCGTTGCGGAGGATCTCCTCGGCCTGCTCGGCCGTCTTGCCGACGACGTTGGGGACCTTGTTCGGGCCCTTGGAGACGGTGAGGGTGACGACGGTCGACTTGCCGGTGGTGACGCTCTCGCCGTCGACCGGGTCGGACTCGATGACGATGCCCTTGTCCTGGTCGGATTCGACCGTCTCGATCTTCACCGTGAAGTTGTAGGGATCGCCCTCGAGGAGCTCCTTGGCCGTCTTCTGTGGCGACCCGACCACGTTGGGCATCTCTCGGTTGGGTGGACCGGTGGAGACCGTCAGGGTGACGGTGCTGCCCTCCTCGACGTCCTGGCCGGCGGGTGGGTCCTGGGAGATCACGACGCCGACCGCGACGGAGTCGCTCGACTCCTGCTTCACCTCGCCCTTGAGCTTGGCCGTGCTCAGCTCGGCCATCGCCTTCTCCTGGGTCAGGCCGGTCACGTCAGGTGCCGGCGTGGTCTGCGGTCCGAGGGCCGCAGGCAGGAAGTAGGCGCCCAGCCCGATGAGGCCGATGATGACCAGACCGAGCAGGACGAGCACCCACGGGCGCGGGCCCTCGGGGCGGTCGTCCTGAGGCGGGTAGTAGCCACCGTTGGTGGGGTCGCCACCATAGGGGCCGACCGCGCGGTTCTGAGCGACCTGGGTCTGGTCCATGCTCGGCGGGACGGTCGCCTGGACCGGACGCCCGGCGAGGTAGCGCTCGATGTCGGTGCGCATCACCTGCGCCGACTGGTAGCGATCCTCGACCCGCTTGGCCAGGGACTTCATCACGATCGCGTCGAGCTCACGGGTCAGCGTCGGGTCGTGGGCCGAGGGAGGCTGGGCCTGCTCGCGTACGTGCTGATAGGCCACCGAGACCGGCGAGTCGCCGACGAACGGCGGACGGCCGGTGAGCAGCTCGTAGAGGAGGCAGCCGGCCGAGTAGACATCGGAACGGGCGTCGACCTGCTCGCCACGCGCCTGCTCGGGACTGAGGTATTGGGCGGTGCCGACGACGGCCGCGGTCTGGGTCATCGTGGACTGGGCGTCGTTGAGTGCCCGGGCGATGCCGAAGTCCATCACCTTCACGTCACCGGCCGGCGTCAGCATGACGTTGCCCGGCTTGATGTCGCGGTGGATGATCCCGTTGCGGTGGCTGTAGTCGAGAGCGTTGAGTACGTCGGAGCTGATCTCGAGCGCCCGCTCGGGCAGGATCTTGCGACCTTCACGGAGCACGTCGCGCAGCGTGCGGCCGGCGACGTACTCCATCACGATGTAGGGCTGGGCGACGCCGTCGTCGGACTTCTCCTCGCCGGTGTCGTAGACCGACACGATCGAGGGGTGGTTGAGCTTGGCCGAGGACTGCGCCTCGCGCCGGAAGCGCGCCTGGAAGGTCGCATCGCTGGCGAGATCCACCCGCAGCCGCTTGATCGCGACCACGCGGCCGAGCCGGTGGTCGGTGCCCTTGCGGACCTCAGCCATGCCGCCGCGGCCGAGCAGCTCGGCGACCTCGTAGCGACCGGCCAGGAGAGCTCCCTCAGCCATTGCCGCCCCCGTTGCCGTTCCCGCCGCCACCGGTCTCGTCGCCGGGGAGCTCAGGGACTACCCAGCCGTCGGAGGACTCTCCGTCGGTCGGCTCCTCCTCGTCGCTCTCTTCCTCGTCGGGCTCCTCGTCGGCGGGAGGGGGCTCGACCACGGGGCGCTCGCCGTAGTAGCGGATGGTGATCGGGTCGCCCTCGTA
>JALZDD010000541.1 GCA_030862715.1 Actinomycetota bacterium
AACGTGTTACAGAAAAGACCTCGAAGGAGCACACCCGTGACCGCTCTCCCCGTGGATTTCGATCCGACTGATCCCGTGCTCAACGAGGAGCGCGTCCCGCTCCAGGAGTTTCTCGAGCTTCGCAAGACCGCTCCGGTGTGGTGGGTCGAGCAGACGCCGGAGGCACGCGCGGGCTTCCTCGACACCGGGTTCTGGGCGGTGAGCAAGCACGAGGACATCCTTGCCGTCTCGAAGGACAGCGAGAACTTCGGCACCAACGAGAACGGCGTGATCATCCGGTTCGCGCCCGACATGACCCGCGAGCAGGTCGAGCTGCAGCGCGCGATGCTGATCCACCACGACGCACCCGACCACACCAAGCTGCGCCAGATCATCAGCCGCGGCTTCACCCCGCGGGCGATCAACGCTCTCAAGGACCGTCTGGTCGAGCGGGCCCACAACATCGTCGATGACGCCCTGGCCAAGGGCGAGGGCGACTTCGTCGCCGAGGTCGCCGCCGAGCTCCCGCTCCAGGCGATCGCCGAGCTGCTCGGCGTCCCGCAGGAGGACCGGCGCAAGCTCTTCGACTGGTCCAACCAGATGCTCGCCTACGACGACCCGGATTACAACGCGGATCCCGAGGCCGCCTCCATCGAGATCCTGACGTACGCCATGACGCTGGCCGCCGAGCGGAAGGCGGACCCCAAGGACGACATCATCTCCAAGCTCGTCAACGCCGAGCTGGAGGGCGGCGCACTGGGCGATGACGAGTTCGGCTTCTTCGTCATCCTGCTCGCGGTCGCCGGCAACGAGACCACCCGCAACGCGATCTCCCACGGCATGCAGGCCTTCTTCGACAACCCCGACCAGTGGGAGCTGTGGAAGAAGGAGCGGCCCGACACCATGGTCGACGAGGTGATCCGCTGGGCCACCCCGGTCACCGTCTTTCAGCGTACGGCGCTCAACGACGTCGAGGTCGGTGGCCAGCTGGTCAAGAAGGGCCAGCGCGTCGGCATCTTCTACGCCTCGGGTAACCACGACGAGGACGTCTTCGACGACCCCGACACCTTCGACATCACCCGCGAGCAGAACCCCCACCTCGCCTTCGGTGGCCACGGCGCCCACTACTGCATCGGCGCCAACCTGGCCCGGATGGAGGTGCGGATCATGTTCGACGTGATCGCCGACCGGATGCCCGACCTGAAGCCCAACGGCGCACCGCGCCGGCTGCGTCACGCATGGATCAACGGCATCAAGGAGCTTCCGGTCACCTACGCCTGACCAGGGACCTTCACATTGGAGAAGTGGGGCCGGCGGAACGGATAATGCGCCGGCACCCACTTCTTCAGCGCTTCGTAGACCACTTCGTAGAGCCCCTGCTCATAGGCCTCGGTGGTCACCCACCAGCTGACATCTACGTCGTACGCGGCCAGCTCCTCGCTCAGCTCCTGCCGGAGGCCCAGCGGGTAGAGATAGGCGCACCCGACGTAGCCGAGCCCGGGCGTCTCCAGGACGTAGGAGAACGACTTGTTCTCCTTCCACTCGCCCTCGTGCCAGACCAGGTCGATGTAGTCGTCCTCCTCCGACGTCGGCGCCTCCGGCCATCCGCCACCCCGGGTCGCGTTGATGAGATCGCGGTCGGCGTTGATGGCGCGTACGTCATCGACCAGGCACTCGCGCGACAGCGGCCGCGCCGTCACGTCGCCGTGGGTGAGCACCCGAGGCGCCTCGAACCCGTCCGGCACGACCAGCAGCTTGCTCAGTCCTGCGTAGCTCATGCACACGAACGATAGGGCCCGGCGAGGAACGCCGGGCCCTATCGGTGGGTGTCTTTAGTTGGAAGGAGGCTGCGACCCCACGACCCACATCGAGAAGAACTGCGACCCGCCGCCGTAGGCGTGCCCGAGCGCCCGGCGGGCGCCGTCGACCTGGTGCTCGCCGGCTCGGCCCCGGACCTGCAGAGCGGCCTCGGCGAAGCGGAGCATGCCGGAGGCGCCGATGGGGTTTGAGGAGAGCACGCCGCCGCTCATGTTGACCGGGAGGCTGCCGTCGAGGGCGGTCTCGCCGGCCTCGGTGAGCTTCCAGCCCGTGCCCTCGGCGGCGAAGCCTAGGTTCTCGAGCCACATCGGCTCGAACCAGGCGAAGGGCACGTAGATCTCGGCGCAGTCGATCTCGCGGGCCGGGTCGGTGATCCCGGTCGCCTTCCACAGGGCCGCCGCGGCCTCGCGGCCCGCCTGCGGGTTGACCTGGTCGCGCTCGGCGGCCGAGGTGGGCTCGGAGCGCATCACGGTGCCGTGGATCCAGGCAGGAGCCTCGTACGTCTTGGCGACGTCCTCGGCCGCGATCACCATCGCGCAGGCACCGTCGGAGGACGGGCAGGTCTCGTCGTAGTGGATCGGGTCCCAGAGCATCTGCGAGGCCAGGACCGACTCGACCGTGGTGCCCTCGTTGTGCAGGTGAGCGAAGGGGTTCTTCAGCGCGTTGTTGCGGTCCTTGGCCGCGACGATCGCGCCGATGTGCGAGGGCGCGTTGGCGCGGCGGATGTAGGAGCGTACGTGCGGGGCGAAGTAGCCGCCCGCGCCGGCGTGCACCGGCATCACGAA
>JALZDD010000543.1 GCA_030862715.1 Actinomycetota bacterium
CCGCAGTAACGGCACTTGATCGCGGCGGCCTTGATCGTCTCCGCGCAGAAGGGGCACTCCTTCTGGCCGGTGGAGACCGATCCGTTCGCTCGTACGCCTGTCATCAGTTGACTCCTGCCAGGTCGGACATGCGCCATCCGTCCTTCGTCTTGGCCAGCGACACCTTGAAGCGGTACTTCGAGCACCGCGCACCGTCGTAGGGGCAGGTGTCGCTCTTCTTCAGCTCAGCGGTCTGGCTGCTGGTCACGACCGAGTCCACGGCGACCAGCACGACCGCCTTCTTCGACCCGATCGCGCGGATGCCGACCTGCTTGACCTTGCCCTTGGAGATGGTCTGGGCGGGGATCGCGGCCTGCCGGATCTGCTCGGCGATGGCGGTGTACTCCTTGCCGAAGGTGCCGGTCGAGATCTCCTTGACGGCCTGGATCCGCGGGTCCATGTCGCGGTAGTCGACGTCGAGGAAGGCGATCACACCGTCCTCGGCGACAGCCTTCACCTCGTCGTAGTCGGCGGCCGCGGCCTCCGCGGGCGTCGTCCAGGGCAGCACCCGAGCGCCACCGACGAAGACGGCCGCGGCCAGCACGACCAGGATCACCACCACCGCCGCGAGCACGGTGTTGAGCCGCCCCAGTCTGGCGACGGAGAGCTTGACCTCGAGGGGGTTGTGAGAGTTCACGGAACTCACTCCTCTCCCAGGATCATCGATCGCCAGGAGTCGTCGGATAGGGCGGAGACCAGGCCTCCGTCATCGGTCGGGGTGGACATCGTGACCGTCTTTCCATCGGGAAGGTTGGTGCGCCCGGTCTTCGGGTCGTAGGTCGTGACGTACTTCCCCACACCCTCGGGCTTGGGGACCATGTTGACACCGCGCTGCATGATCGGGTTGTCGCCCTCGTAGCCGGGCTGGGCGCGCTCGTCGGTGCACTTGGCCGGGTAGAGCGGCTGGTCCTCCATCACGGTGCCGGGGATCCACTGGTCGGCGGGCTTGTAGCCCTCCTGGCACGGCGGTGTGGTGTAGACGAAGCCCATCGACAGGTGACCGTAGCCGTCACCGGGCGAGCCGGTCCACCCTGTCGCCACGACGCGCGGGAAGGTCACCAGGGTCTGCTCGATCGCGGGCAGCCGAGCGGTGAGCACCTCGTTGACGGTGCTGAGGTTGGCCAGGAAGACGGGCAGGAGCGGCTGCAGCCCGTCGAGGAGCGACTGCACCTGAACCGCGGTCGCCTCGCCGCCCTGCAGGATCTCGCGCAGCTCCGGGTCGCGCTTGTCGAGCGTCGCGGTGACCTCCTCGAGCCCGTCGGCGAACTCGCGGATGTCGCCGCTGTGCTCCTTCTGCGTCTGGAGCACGGTCTGGCTGGTGTTGAGCAGCCGCACGGTCTCCTTCTGGTGGGCGGAGGCCTGGTCGACCAGGGTGGCGCCCGAGTCGAGCAACGTACGCAGGTTCTCGGCGTTGCCGCGGAACAGCGTGCCGAGCTCGGCGACGACGGTGCTCAGGTCCTGGCCATTGATCGAGGTGGTGAAGCTGTTCAGCTCGGTGAGCAGCTCGTCGGTGGTTCCGGGCATCGACTCGGGCCCGGCGGTGACCACGTCACCCTCGGCGAGGTAGGGCCCGGAGGCCGAGTCGGGGATGAAGTTGATGTACTGCTCTCCCACTGCTGAGAGGTTGTGGACCTCCACGTCGGCGTCCCGCGGCACCTCGGTGCCGGGGTCGAGCTGCAGCTCGGCGCGTACGCCCTCATCGGTGACGGTCATCGAGGCGACCCGGCCGATGCTGACGCCTCGGTAGTTGACCTCGCTGCCCTCGTAGAGGCCACCGGAGGCGGGGAGGTCGACCGAGACGTCGACGTGGCGGCCCAGGACCCGGTCGACGACGCCGAGGTAGGCGGCCGAGACGTAGAAGATCCCGACCGCGGCGAGAATCAGGAAGATGACCAGCTTGTTGCGCACGCTCCGTGTCATCAGCTACCGCCTCCCAGCAGTCCGAGGAGGCCGGCCAGGCCTCCGGTCGTCGGCTCCGCGTTGGGCGACTCCGTGTCCGTCGGGCTCGAGAGGCCTTCGGCGATCTCCGGCACCAGGTTGTTGAGCCCCGGCGTCTTGGTCGAGGTCGAGCTCTTGGGGAGCAGGTCGGAGATGTCGGGCAGCTTCGGCGTCTTCTCGCCCGGCTTCGCCGCCGTGTCCTCCTTGCCGACCACCGAGCAGACGATCTGCATGTTGGTCAGGTCGCACAGTGCCTTGGCCAGCGGCTGGATCGCCTCGCAGCCCTTGGAGTAGGACAGGCAGATCTGGAAGACCTGGGGCAGGATGCCGGGCGACTCGCCGTTGGTGAGGCTGCCGACCAGCTTGCCGAGGTCGAGATCCATGTGGAACAGCGCGTTGGAGTAGTCACCCATCGCCAGCCCCGCGGCATTCTCGGGGAACGGGAAGCTGGCCGCCATCAGCAGGCCGCGCGGCAGCGAGTCGCCGGCGTCGGCGAGCTCGCGCAACGTCGGCGCCAGCTCTTCCAGCGCCGTGGTCAGGTTGTCGCCGCTCTGGTTGATCACCCGGGTCGCGACCACCCCGAGCCGGTCGAGCGCCTTCATCATCTTCAGCAGGTCGGCATGCTGCTGGCGGAGCACCTCGAGCGCCGGCCCGAAGGAGTCGATGGCCGCCTCGATCTTCTCCGACTCCTTGTTCAGGGTGCGGGTCAGCCGGTCGACCTGCTCCATCGCCTTGATGATCGAGCCCTTCTGCTGGTTGAGCGAGGCGACCGTGGTCTCCAGGTTGCCCAGCAGCGCGCGCATGTCGCCGGTGCGCCCGTCCATCATGGTGTTGAGCTCGTCGCTGATCGTCTTCAGCTGCCCGACGCCGCCGCCCGCCAGCAGGAAGGAGAGCGCGCCGAGCACCTCCTCGACCTCGGGGTTGCGGTTGGTGCGGTCCAGGCCGATGGTGGCGCCGTCGCCGAGCCGGCCGGCGCTGGCGATGGTGGACCCCTCGGGCGCCACCAGGGCGATGTACTTCTCTCCGAGCAGGCTGGTCTGGCGTACGTTGGCCAGCGCGTCGGCCGGGAGCTCGATGTTCTTGCGCAGCGTCATGGTGACCTTCGCGTGCCAGCCCTCGCGCTCGACCTTGTCGACCTGGCCGACCGGTACGTCGTTGGCCATCACCTTGGTGCGCGGCACCACGTCGACGACGTCGTTGAACTCCGCGGTCACGACGTAGCCGTCGCCCTCGCCGACCTCCTTGCCGGGCAGCGGCAGGTCATAGGCCTGTACGCCGCACCCGCTCGCCATCGCGACGAGGCCGAGCATCGCCAGGACCGCCCATGAGCGCCTCATTTCTTGCCTCCCGACATCAGTTCCTGGAGCGAGCCGCTGAGTTCGGTGATGCCGCCCTGAGTGACCACCTCGGGCTCGACCTCCGGCTGCTTGGCCTGGGTGCCGGTGTCGAGCGGCAACCCTGTGGCCGTGTCGCGGTCGGTGGGAGCGCTGGCCTCGGTGAGCGCCTTGCCGGCCGGCGCGGTCGACCCGGTCGGCAGCAGTGCCTTGAACAGTGCGCAGATCTCCTTGGCGCCCGGGATCTTGTCGTTCTCCACGACCATGCAGAGGATGTTGGACAGGTCGGAGCCGATCGGCCCGACCTGCAGTCTGAAGCCGACCGAGCCCGACGCCGGGTCGAAGGACTCGGCCAGGTTGCCGATCCCGAGCGGCGCCAGGTCGATGACGGTGCCGAGGGTCTCCTTCTCCTTGGCCAGGATGTTGAGCGTCTTGTTGAGCTCCTTGACGTCGCCGACCAGGGCGTCGCGGTTGTTCTCCACGAAGGACTT
>JALZDD010000545.1 GCA_030862715.1 Actinomycetota bacterium
CACGTGTGGGGCGTGTCGATGGGCGGGATGATCGCCCAGACCCTCGCGATCCGCCACCCCGACAGGGTGCGCTCGGTCTGCTCCACGATGTCCACCACCGGCCGTCGCGGCGTCGGCTTCCAGCACCCGACCCTGCTGCCCGCGCTGGTCATCAAGAAGCCCGGTCTGGAGGGCTACATCGAGCGCCAGATCAAGGGCGGCCTCCAGATCGGCTCCCCCGGCTTCCCCGAGCCCGAGGACGAGGTACGCCGTCGGGCGATCGACACCTGGAACCGCGGCGTCAGCGGGCCGGCCGTCGCGCGGCAGATGCTCGCCGTCCTGACCCAGCCCGACCGCACCGAGGACCTCGGACGCATCCGGGTCCCGTTCAGCGTGATCCACGGCCTGACCGACAAGATGGTCCACGTCTCCGGTGGCCGGGCGACCGCCGCGGCCGTGCCGGGCTCGGAGATCACCCTGTTCAAGGGCATGGGCCACGACCTGCCCCGACCACTGTGGCCGGCCTTCATCAAGGTCGTACGCCGCACGGCTGACCGAGCCGCCGACCGCACCGTCACCGCGTAGCGGATGCGCGCCACGGTCCCCGAGGGGGAGTCTGGCTCGATGCTCGCGAGGGCGCTCGCGGATGTCGCCGAGCCCATCGAGGACGAGGCGGTGACCGCGAAGCTTCTCGACGCAGCCGCTGAGCAGTTCCGCCAGATCGGGATCAGGCGGACCACCATGGAGGAGGTCGCGAAGCGCGCCGGGGTCGCCCGGATCACGATCTACCGCCGCTTCGCCAACAAGGACGCGCTGGTCGAGCAGGTCGTACGCCGCGAGTTCCGGCGCTACTTCGACCAGTTCGTGCTCGACATCGCCGACGCCGCCGACGCCGCCGAGCGCGTCGAGATCGGCTTCGCCAGCGCGATGCGGGCGATCCGCGGCAACCCGCTGATCGGTGGCCTGCTCACCGTCGAGACGGACTCGCTGGTGCACTCGATCGTCGGCGACGGCGGCCGCACCGTGGCCACGATCGCACGCTTCGTCGCGGGCCAGCTGCGCCGCGAGCAGCGGGCCGGCAACGTACCTGCCGAGGTCGAGGTCGATCTCGTTGCCGAGCTGATGGTCCGCACCTCGACCTCGTTCCTCATCACCCCGAGCGAGGTCGTCGACATCGACGACGAGGCCCAGTTGCGCGCGCTCGCCCGGCTCTTCCTGGTCCCCCTGATCGACCCGATCAGCCGTCCGGAATAGCCCTGGTCGCGGCCCGGAGATACCGTGAGCACCATGCACGACCACGGCTCGCTGCCCGCGCTCGGCTGGTCCGAGTTCTTCACCACCTGGAGTCTCCAGCCCGGCTGGCTGCTCGCCGTGGTCATCCTCGCCGCGGGCTATCTCACGCTCCGCAACGCCGCCGGACCGGCCTCGACGGTCAAGGGTTGGCGGGTGGCGTCGTTCCTGACCGGTCTCGGCCTGATGTACGTCGTGGTCGCCTCGGCCATCAACGGCTATGCGATGGCGCTGGCCTGGATGCACATGGTGCTCCACCTGACGCTGATCATGGTCGTGCCCACGCTCCTGGTGCTCGGTCACCCGCTCACCGTCATCGCCGAGACCGGCCCACGGGCGGAGCGGGCGATGCGCTCGCTCCCGGTCACCATCCTGATCCACCCGGTCACCGGCACCCTGCTCTACTCGGTGGTCATCATCGGCACCCACCTGTCCGGGTTCATGGACTCGATGGCGGAGAGCACGCCGCTGATGGTCGGCGAGCAGGTGCTCTACGTCGTCGCCGGCTTCCTCTTCCTGACCGGCGCGATCGGCGAGGAGAAGGTACGCCCCGACCTGCCCTACCTGGGCCGGATCGCGCTCCTCGTCGTCGGCATGGTGCCCGACACGATCGTGGGGATCGTGATGCTGCAGACCGAGCGCGACCTCTACCCGGTCTACTCCGGCGCCCGGCCCGAGTGGGCGCTCGACGCGGTGCGCGACATCCAGACCGCGGGCGGCCTGATGTGGGCCGGCGGCGACGGCGGCATGATGCTGCTCGCCATCGGCCTGGTCATCGCCGTCGTCACGTCACCCGTGCGCCGGGCCAAGATGACCGGCCGCTTCCTCGATGGCGTACGCAGCAGCCGGCTCGCCGAGGAGAGCGCCCGGGGCTCTGCCATTTATGAGACTGAGGGCCCCGCCGAGCCGGGATCCGTGGATCCCGACAGCGACGAGGCCCTCGATGCCTACAACGCGATGCTGGCCAGAATGAACCAGCAGCACTGAGTGCTTCGGTTGAGCGTCAGTTGACGCGCAGGCCCGACTCGGTGTCGAAGACGTGGACGTCCTCGGGGTCGGTGGTGACGTAGATGGTGTCGCCCTTGCCGACGTGGTCCTTGGAGGAGACCCGGACGATCAGGGTCGACGGGACACCTTCGACATCGCTGGTGCCGTAGACGTAGGAGTCGGAGCCGAGCTCCTCGACGACGGTCACCTGGACCGGCAGCCCGCCCTGGCCCTCACCGACGATCCGGAAGCTCTCCGGGCGCACGCCGATGGTGATCTCCTTGGGCAGGTCGGTGGCGCCGACCGGGACGACGTACTCCTCGATCTTGGCGCCCCCGTCGGCGGCGGTGGCCTTGATGAGGTTCATCTGCGGCGAGCCGATGAACCCGGCCACGAAGAGGTTGACCGGCTTGCGGTAGAGCTCGAGCGGGGTGGCGACCTGCTGCAGCTCACCGTTGTTCATCACCGCGACGCGGTCACCCATCGTCATCGCCTCGACCTGGTCGTGGGTGACGTAGACGGTGGTGATGCCGAGGTCGGCCTGGAGCTTGGCGATGTCGGTGCGGGTCTGCACGCGCATCTTGGCGTCGAGGTTGGAGAGCGGCTCGTCCATGCAGAAGACCTGCGGCTGGCGAACGATCGCGCGGCCCATGGCAACACGCTGGCGCTGACCACCGGAGAGCGCCTTCGGCTTGCGGTCGAGGTAGTCGGTCAGGCCCAGGGTCTTGGCGGCGTCGGCGACGAGCTTGTCACGCTCGGCCTTCGGGACCTTGGCCATCTTCAGCGAGAACGCCATGTTCTCGGCGACGCTCATGTGCGGGTAGAGCGCGTAGTTCTGGAAGACCATCGCGATGTCGCGGTCCTTGGGGGCCACGTTGGTGACCTCGCGGTCGCCGATCCTGATGGCGCCCGAGTTGACCTCCTCCAGCCCGGCGAGCATGCGCAGGGTGGTGGTCTTGCCGCATCCGGACGGACCGACGAGCACCATGAACTCGCCGTCCTTGATCTCGAGGTCGATGCCCTTGACCGCGGGCTCGGCGGCGCCGGCGTACCAACGCTGCGCCTTCTCGAATGTAACTGTTGCCATGATTCCGTTGTCTCCTTCACCGGCAGGTACGTGCCGGACGATCCGTTGTGAAGTGACCGAGGACACATTTCCTCGGCGGAGACACCATAGCCCAGATCAGTTATCAGCGGGTCAAAGCCCGGCACACAGCTGGTGCGCAACCCTCGTAGGCGTTGAGCCGGCGCATCAGATCACGGGCGTACGGCTTCGCGTGATCCTCGGCGAAGACGTTGCGGTCCTCCCACGGCCGGTCGTAGCGGTAGAGCTCGTAGGCGTAGTCGGTGCGCTTCCAGGACTTGTCCAGGTCGAACCGGACCAGCAGCCCCTGCGAGCCGCGCACCGCGATGTAGGACGGGATGATGTCGATGGTGCCGCCCGAGCCCTTGTCGAGGTCGACCTCGCCGGGATGCGACCGGGCGTAGGTGTGCTCGAAGAAGGCGTACCGCCCACCCGGCAGCCGCGGCCGGCTCAGGGTCTCCGCGAACGAGCTCCCAGAGACGTACGACGGGGTCGGGGCGCCCGCGATGTCGAGGAACGTCGGCGCGAGGTCGATGTTGTTGACGAACTGGCTGCGCTTGCCGGGCACCACGTCGGGGCCGACGACGACCAGAGGGACGCGGGTGTCGGAGTCGTACGGAGCACCCTTGCCGCCGTTGAGCTGATGCTGGCCCAGGTGGAAGCCGTTGTCGGAGGTCAGCACGATGTAGGTGTCGTCGCCGGCGGCCTCGCGCACCTGGGCGATCATCCGGTCGATCGACTGCACCATCCGGGCGCGGTCGCGGTACTGGCTCAGCGCGGTCTCGTCGGTGAGCGAGACCTTGTTGGTGCGCCAGGCAGGAGCCTGCGACGTACGTCCCCCACGGCCGAGGTAGGTCGGCGCGTTGTCCCAGCGGTCGTCGCTGTAGCCGGCCAGGTCTTTCAGCGTCAGGTCGGCGCACTCGACCCGGCCGCAGTTGCCGCCCGCGGGGTCGCCGGCGGGCGCCTGGTCGGCGAACGCGGGCGGGAACCAGGTGTCCAGGCCCGGGTAGTGGTGGCCGAGGCGCGAGTGGGGCCCGTAGGCGGCGATCTCGAGGAAGTAGGGCTCCTCGTCGTCACGGTGCTTCTCGATGAAGTCGAGGGCATAGTCGCGGGTGACGTTGCCGGCGTACCCGGCGTCCTTCACGGCCGTGCTGGCCGAGGTCGGCGGTCGCGGGTGGTTGCGCAGCTGGACCGCGCCGTTGCCGTCGAGGTAGGTGCTCTGGTAGCCCCAGCCGCCGTAGGCGCCGCCGAGGAGCGCGTTCCAGGAGTCCCAGCCGGGCACCTTGGGCGGCGGGACGCGCTTGCCGTCGGCGCCGAGGGTGGCCTCGTAGGCGTTGATGTACTTGCCCACGAATCCGGTCGTGTAGCCGGCCTCCTGGAGCCCGATGCTGAACTGCTTCTCGAGGTTGCCGTAGCGCTGGAACGCCGACCAGCCGCCGACCGGGTGCTCCGGGTCGTTCTGGGTGTTGGTGAGCACCTTGGTGTGGTGCGGCGTCTGCCCGGTCAGCAGCGCCGCGCGCGAGGGGCAGCAGAGCGAGTCGATGACGAAGGAGTTCTGGTACGTCGCGCCCTCGGCCGCCATCCTGGTCGCCTCCGGCATCGTGCGGAGCAGCTCCAGGGAGAAGTCGTCCATCAGGATCAGGACCATGTTGGGGCGCTCGT
>JALZDD010000546.1 GCA_030862715.1 Actinomycetota bacterium
ACCCAGTGGCGGGGGTTGTCGACGTGCCCGTACATCATCGTGCTCGTCGTGGGCAGGCCAATGCGGTGCGCAGTGGACACGATCTCGATCCAGGTGCGGGCCGGCAGCTTGCCCTTGGTCAGCACCCAGCGGACCTCGTCGTCCAGGATCTCCGCCGCCGTGCCCGGCAGCGAGCCGAGGCCCGCCTCGCGCGCCTTGATCAGGAAGTCCTCGATCGAGAGGCCGGTGCGCGCGGAGCCGTTGACGACCTCCATCGGCGAGAAGGCGTGGACGTGCATCGCCGGCACCCGCTGCTTGACCGCTGTCACGAGGTCGAAGTACGCCGTCGCCGGCAGCTCGGGGTCGATGCCGCCCTGCATGCAGACCTCGGTCGCGCCGAGGTCCCAGGCCTCCTGGGCGCGGTCGGCGACCTGGTCGAGCGAGAGCGAGTAGGCGTCGGCGTCGGTGCGGCGCTGGGCGAACGCGCAGAACCGGCAGCCGACGTAGCAGACGTTGGTGAAGTTGATGTTGCGGTTGACGACGTAGGTCACGGTGTCGCCGTTGACCTGTTGGCGCAGGTCATCGGCGAGCTTGGTGACCTGGCGCAGCAGGTCGCCCTCGGCGGTCATCAGGGTCAGTGCGTGCTCGTCGGACAGGTTGCCGGGGTCCTTCTCCGCGGCGGCGAGAGCCTCGTGCCCCTCGGCATGGAGAACGGCCGGAGCACCGGTCGCGGTGGCTGCCTCCCGAACGGCGTCCCAGTCGCCGTAGACCGTCTCGAAGTCATCGCGCCGGTCGTTGGTGCGACCCTCGGTGTCGACCGAGGCGTGCAGGTCGACCCGGCCGGCCGCGGTGAAGCCACCGTCGGGCTCCTGCCACGGGTGCCCCTCGGGCCGGATGCCGTCCCGGGCCAGCCCGTCCTCGTCGGCGAGGGCCTCGACATGGGAGAGGACGCGCGGGTCGATCCACGCCTGGCCCTCGCGCAGGGTGCCGTTGACGTACTCCGGGTGGACGGTCAGCCGCGGCCGCAGCTGGAAGCCGGCCTCGGCGCTGACCTGGCGCAGCGCGTCCAGCGAGGGCCAGGGACGCTCGGGGTTGACGTGGTCGGGCGTCAGCGGCGAGACACCGCCCCAGTCGTCGATCCCGGCGCCGAGCAGCGCCCGGCACTCGTCGAGGTCGACCAGGTTGGGCGGCGCCTGGACCCGGGCCTTGGGCCCGAGGACGATCCGGGTGACCGCGATCGCGGCCAGATACTCATCCAGCCCCAGGTCGTCGACATGACGCATCGCGGTCGACGGCTTGGCCCGGAAGTTCTGCACGATGATCTCCTGCAGCCCGGCGTAGGCCTTGTGCACCTTCCGCAGCGCGAAGATCGTCTCCGTACGCTCGGTGAGGTTCTCGCCGATGCCGACCAGGAGCCCGGAGGTGAACGGGATCGAGAGGCGACCGGCGTCCTCGAGCACCCGCAGGCGCACCGACGGGTCCTTGTCGGGCGAGCCGTAGTGGGCCTCGCCCTTCGTCTCGAACAACCGGCGGCTCGTGGTCTCGAGCATCATCCCCATCGAGGGCGAGACCGGCTTGAGCCGGTTCATCTCCTCCCACGACATCACCCCGGGGTTGAGGTGGGGGAGCAGCCCGGTCTCCTCGAGCACCCGGATCGCCATCGCGCGCACGTAGTCGAGCGTCGACTCATAGCCACGGCTCTCGAGCCACTCCCGTGCCTCGGGCCACCGGTCCTCAGGCCGGTCGCCGAGTGTGAACAGCGCCTCCAGACAGCCCAGCTTCGCGCCCTCGGCCGCGATCTCCAGGATCTCGTCGGGGCTCAGGTAGGGCTCGCGGCCCTCCCGCTCCGCCTGTCCTGGCGTCTCCACGAACGTGCAGTAGTGACATCGGTCCCGGCACAGCTTGGTGACCGGGATGAAGACCTTCGGGGAGTACGTCACCGCCCCTGGTCGTCCGGCCGCGACCAGTCCGGCGTCACGTACCTTCGCCGCGGCGGTGGTCAGTCGTTCGAGGTCATCGCCCCTGGCCGCGAGGAGTGCCGAAGCCTCCGCCACGTCCAGGGCTGCGCCGCGTTCGGCCCGGGCCAGCGCCCGGCGGATCTGCTGAGGTGTCGGCTGCTCGCTCATCACCAAGCAGCCTAGTATGCATCGCCTAGTTATCGATCTGGGCGCTCGCTCCGGGGGCGGTGGCGACGAACTTGGCGGTCCAGTCCTTGGGGCCCGACCAGTCGACGATGGCTCCCTTGCCCTCACCGTCGGGGGCGCCGGGCCAGACGCACTTCGCGTTCTTCGCGTCCGAGCACTTGCCGCCGTTGAGCGTGAGCTTCACGTTGAACTGCTTGCCGGGCTGGAAGCCCTCGAAGGTGAGCCGCCAGGTGTTGCACTCGACCTTCTGCTTCGTATAGATCGGGTCGGTGCACTTGTCCTGCTTGATCCACTCGAGCTTCTTCGGCTGAGCCTTGCCGCAGGCGTCGGCGTCGGTGGCCTTCTCGGTGCCCCAGGCGAAGTTGACGGTGGTCTTGACCGCGATGCAGCCTTCCACGCCGCCCTCGGTGACGGGGAGCTCGTAGGAGGAGCCCTTGAGCTCTTCGTAGCTGCTGCTGCCCGTCTTGGCGATCCCGATCACCGACTCGCCGCCGGGAGCGGTGGGCTCCTGCACGTCGAAGTCGACCTGCATGTAGGCGGGCTTGGGGGTCACCTTGGCGCCGAGGGCGTCGGCCTTGACGTAGCACGCGTCGAGAGCCTGGACGGCCTTCTCCTTGGCCGGGCCGGCGGCACCGGGGTCACCGTCCTTGAGGAGGTCGTCGACCGCGATCAGGCCGGCCATGGAGGTCTTGTCGACCTCCTTCTCCATGCAGCGGGTGTCGCCGACCTTCCAGTTGTCGCCGATCTCGGTCGCCCAGGACTCGGTGCAGTCGAGCAGGCCCCGGCTGAAGTTCATCGCGTCGTCCGCGGGCCACTCGCCGGTGTAGGTCCAGTCGTCGCCCGCGTCCACGACTCCGTGGGAGCGCAGCTCGGCGGCGGGAACCTTCCCGACCAGGGTCTCGGCCGCACAGGTCATCTGGTCCTCGGTGGCCCATCCCGGCTTGGGTACGCCGCTGGCGATCGCCTCAGCCGCCTTGGCGTCGTCGCCGTGGAGACCGAAGATGCCGAAGCCCTGGGTGAAGATGCCGACGCCGAGGAGCAGGACCGCGGCGACCCCGCCGCCGACGATGGTGTAGAGCTTCTTCTTGTCGCCGCCGTCGCCCTGGCCGGCACTGGAGTGGTGCGACGGCAGCCACTCGGGCTGGCCGCCACCGGCGCCGGTGCCGCCGGTCGAGGCCGCGGCGGCGGTCTGAGGCAGGCCCTTGCCGCTGTGCACGACTGTGGAGTCGGTCTCGTTGGCGAGCGGGGCGGGCGTCGGGGTGCCTTCGCCCGGGCGCTTGACGATCGTCGGCTGGGCTTCCGCCTCGGGGGCGTTGGCGCCGGCCCCGGAGGTCTCATCCGCGGTGGTGTCCCAGGTGACCCCCGGACGGGAGCCGAGGTCGGCGGCGCCCGCTCCGGCGACAGCACCGACGACCCCACCACCGAGGCCGGACTCCTCGAGCCGGTCGGCGGCCTTGTCGAGGGCCTTGGAGAGCTCGGCAGCGGTCCGGAAGCGGTTCTCCGGCTTCTTCGCCAGCGCCCGCTGGATGATCGGGTTGATCAGGTCGGCGCCGGGCGTCGAGGCCGGCAGCCGCGGCACCGGGTTGTTGATGTGGGCGCTCATCAGCTCGAAGTCGGTGCCGGTGTAGGGGGCCTTGCCGGTCAGGCAGGCCCACAGCAGACAGCCGGCGGCGTAGATGTCGCCCGCCGCGGTCGCCTGCTCACCCATGTGACGCTCGGGCGACATGTAGGGCAGCGAGCCCACCACCGAGCCGGCCCGGGTCACGTTGGAGTCGCCCTCGGTCGCGATGCCGAAGTCGGTGAGGTAGGGGACGAGCTCGCCCTCCTGGCGCTCCCACAGGAGCACGTTGGACGGCTTCACGTCGCGGTGGACCACGCCAGCGCGGTGGGCGTCGAAGAGGGCGTCGCTGACGTCACCGACCAGGCGCAGCGCCTGGACGGTCTCCAGCTGCCCCTTGGTCTTCAGCCAGCCGTGCAGGTCGCCATCGGGGACGTACTCGGTGACGAGGTAGACCGTGCCCTCGACCTCGCCGTATTCGATGATCTGAACGATGTTGCGCGAGCGCAGCTTTGCCAGGATGTTGGCTTCCCGCTCGAAGCGGGTGATGAAGTCCTTGTCGACCGTGAGCGAGGGCAGCACCAGCTTGAGCGCCACCTTGCGTCGCAGTGCCGGGTCCTTCGCCTGGTAGACGACACCCATGCCACCTTGACCCAGGACCCGCTCGATCACGTAGCGACCGAACTGCTCGCCTTCCTGGGGGAACGCAACCATCTTTAGAACCTCGCCCTGATTTTTTTACCCGATTCCAGACCTCTGCCGAAACCCTAGCGTCCCCTTAACGATCGTCGTGCGGCAACGCCACGGGCGAGACCAATTGTTAAGACGCTAGTTGGACTGGGCTAGTTCGGGAGGACGGCCTTGAGCCCGTCGACCTCGGCCGTGAACCGGTCCTTCCAGCCCTTGGGTGCGGTCCAGTTGGTCCAGGTGCCACTCGGCTTGGTGACGAAGGCTGTGTCCGAGCACGATCCGGAGGCCGATCGGCAGTCTCCGCCGTTGAGCTTCAGCTTGATCGTTACGCTGGAGAGCAGCTCGTAGCCCTCGTAGTGGAGCGTCCAGGAGCTGCACGGGGCGTACTTCGGCTGGGCGCACGACTTGTCCTTCGTCCACCACAGCCGGCGGTCCTTCGCCTTCCCGCAGGCCTCGCTCTCGCTGGTCTTGGTGGTGCCCCAGGGGTAGCTGATCGAGGCCTGGAAGGTCGCGCAGCCCTCCTGGCCGCCTTCGCG
>JALZDD010000551.1 GCA_030862715.1 Actinomycetota bacterium
CGGTGCCGGCGAGGTGCAGGCGTACGTCGTTGCCGTGGCGTCGAACGCTGCGGACCGACGTCGCGAACAGGGCATCGAACTCCGCCAGCCGTAGCGGGCGCTCAGCGGTCGGCATCGTGCACGCGTCGGTGGTCAGCAAGCTCTCCATACCGACAACGGTAAACCCGGACCTGGGTACAGGTTGCAAGTCCGGGCACCGTTGTCGTCGTCAGCGCTTGGCCAAAACGAGTGCGTACGCCTCCTCCGGATCGGCCCACCAGCGAAGGTCGCGGAAGCCCGCCGCGGCGAGTTCGAGAGCGGCGGTGCTTCGGCGGAACTTGCAGGACAGCTCGGTGAGGAGCTCTTCGCCTTCGTCGAACTTGATGTCGAGGTCGAGCTCACTCAGCTCCACGCGGGTGGACTCCTGCGCGACGAGCCGCATCTCGATCCGTTCCTCCTCGGTGTTCCAGAGCGCCAGGTGCCGGAACCCGTCGAGGTCGAAGTCGGCGTCCAGGCTCTGGTTGAGGACGCGCAGCGCGTTGAGGTTGAACTCGGCGGTCACACCTGCGGAATCGTCGTAGGCGGCGACCAGCTTCTTGGGGTCCTTGACCAGGTCCAGCCCGAGCAGCAGACCTTCCCCGGGCTGCATGGCGGCGGCGACCGAACCCAGGAACCGTTCTCGCCCGGGACGGTCGTAGTTGCCCAGGGTGCTGCCGAGCAGTGCGATCAGCCGGCGTCCCGGGGTCGGCAGCTGCGCGAGATGCTGGTCGAAGTCGGCGACGACACCCTCCAGCGCGAGCTCCGGCCTCTCCCCGGCGAGCGCATCCATCGCCTGGGTGAGCGCGCTGGCGCTGACATCGACGGGGACGTACGTCGTCAGACGACCGGTCTGGGTCAGCGCATCGAGCAGGAGCCGGGTCTTCTCCGATGAACCGGACCCGAGCTCGAGAAGCACCTCGGCGTCGGATGCCTCGGCGATCTCCCGGGCATGCTCGGTCAGCAGCGCCCGCTCGGTACGGGTCGGGTAGTACTCCGGCAGCCGGGTGATCTCCTCGAACAGCTCCGAACCGCGCTCGTCATAGAAGTACTTCGGTGGAAGCCACTTCGGCGCCGCGCTCAAGCCGGTGCGTGCGTCCTCCGCGAGGCTCTGACGCAGGTCCTCGGCGGTCAACAGGGTGGTGAGCCTGCCCCGTGCTGGTGTGTTGGTGCTGGTCTGGCCGTTGGGGTCGAGGGTCACGCCGGGTTCTCCTTCGAGTTGTGATGCGGTGTGTCGAGCCGCCACCAGGTGGGCCCGCAGGGGCTGAGGACCCCGATGGTGCGGGGCGGGATCGAGGTGGACGGAACGCCTGCGAGCGGACGATTGCTGACGACGTACTCCCAGGACGCCGGCTCGACCAGGTGGCTGCCCTCGTCGCCGGTCAGCAGGGCGAGATCCTCCCCGTCGCTGAGGAGGACCGAGAAGCCGCCGATCTCCAGCTCGTTGGCGAGCTGGACCACGGCAGAGCCGACCGGCAGGTGTTCTTGCTGCGCCTTGTCGAGGATGAGCTTCCACGAGGCGTCGATGGTGCCGTCGATCGCGACGGTCCACGATCCGAGCCGCACCGGAGCGGAGCAGTCGTCGCGATCACAGGCCCACTCGACGTGCGTCTTGGGTGGTCCGAGGATCCCACGATGGGCACAGGTGATGGCTGCCGACCAGGTCACGCACGACGCCCGTCGTCGGCGAGCCGGAGCCCGGTGACGGGCCAGCGTGCGCCGGGCGGGAAGAAGTTGCGGTACGAGGCTCGGGTGTGTCCGGGCGGGGTGAGCGCGCAGCCGCCGCGGAGGACCATCTGGCTCGACATGAACTTTCCGTTGTACTCGCCGATCGCGCCGGCGGCGGGGTGGAAGCCGGGGTAGGGGAGGTACGCCGAGGAGGTCCACTCCCAGCAGTCGCCGAAGAGCTGTCGTAGGCCGCCGGTCGAGGGGCCGGCCGCGCGTGGGTGGAAGCTGTCCCGGTCGGCGAGGTTGCCGGACACCTCGTAGGTCCGGGCGGCGTGCTCCCACTCGGCCTCGGTGGGCAGGCGCTTGCCTGCCCAGGTGGCGTACGCGTCGGCTTCGTAGTGGCTCAGGTGGCAGACCGGCAGCCCGGGGTCCAGCGGCGATGTGCCGTGCAGGGTGTGCTCGAACCACTCACCGTCGAGCTCGCGCCAGTAGAACGGCGCCTCCCAGCCCTCGGCGTTGACCCGCGCCCACCCGTCCGAGAGCCACAGATCGGGGCGCCGGTAGCCACCGTCGGCCATGAACTCGAGCCACTCGCCATTGGTGATCAACCGATCGGCGAGCCGGTACGGCTCCAGCCATTGCTGATGCCGGGGCAGCTCGTTGTCGAAGCAGAACCCGCCGCCCTCGGACCCGATCTCGACCAGGCCGCCGTCGAGATCGACCCACCCGAGCCGGTCGGTTCCGTCGGCCGCGGCCGGACGCCCGGCGTACGTCGGCTGCAGCGGGTTGAGCGACAGCACGTGCTTGATGTCCATCAGCAGCAGCTCCTGGTGCTGCTGCTCGTGGTGGAAGCCGAGCTCGATGGTCGGGGCGAGCTTGGCGAAGGTGCCCTCGTCCACGCGGTCGAGCAGGTCCCTGACCCGGTCGTCGACGTTGCGCCGGTAGTCGCCGACCTCGTACGCGCCGGGGCGGCTGATCACGCCACGCAGCGGTCGTGCGTACCTCGGCCCGACCTGCTCGTAGTAGCTGTTGAAGAGGAACCAGTACTTGTCCTGGAACGGTGCGAAGTCGGGCTCGTTCTCCGCGAGAACGAACGTCTCGAAGAACCAGGTGACGTGCGCGCGATGCCATTTCGTGGGGGAGACATCCGGCATCGACTGGACCGTTTGGTCTTCGGGGGAGAGCGGTGCTGCGAGGCGTTCGGTGTCGGCCCGGACTTCGTCGAAGCGGGCGATCGCGGTGGTCGTGTCCATCTCACGTCTCCTGACGGTGGAAGGTCGAGTACGCCAAGTGCTACGAACCACTCTGCCTGGTCGCCCAACCC
>JALZDD010000579.1 GCA_030862715.1 Actinomycetota bacterium
TCGTCAACGAGGCCACCAAGCTCGCCGGCGCCTCCGGCACCAAGGGCACCCTCGACCTCGAGGTCGCCGACAAGCTCCTCGCCAAGATCGACGAGATCGCCGAGATCTTCTGGGCGACCAAGAAGGCGTGAGCCTTCACTAGACAAGGTCGTACACCACAGCCGCTCCGTCCTCGGAGCGGCTGTGGTGCGTTAACGGCGCGGCGAGAGCGGTCTCGTTGCATAATCGTCGGAACTCTCACAGAAGGACTGACAAACCCAGATGCCCCAGGTCGAGCTGCGCCTACCCGCAGAAGGCGCTTACGTCTCCGTGCTGCGTACGACGACGGCCGCGCTCGCCGCGCGCCTCGACTTCACGCTCGAGGACATCGAGGACCTGCGGATGGCGGTCAGCGAGGCGGCGGCGATCTGTCTGGAGTGCGCCGCGGAGGCCGCCGACCTGGACGTCGTCTTCGACCTGGGCGAGGACACCATCGGGGTCACGGTGACCACGACCTGCGATGCCGTGGCGGAGATCGACGAGGAGAGCTTCGCCTGGCAGGTGCTCACCACGTTGGCCAGGGAGGTCACCGCGACGCCAGAGGGTGATCAGCTCAGGATCTCCCTGGTCGCGGGAGCGACCCCGCTTGGAGCCGCGCGCTGACATGGCGCAGGAGACGATTCGGTCGTCGAGGTCCAGGAGCTCCAGCGAGGTGGATGACGCCCGCGCACGCTCGCGCGAGCTCTTCAGGACACTCGTCGGGCCAGACCTGACCGACGCAGAGCGGACCGGCGTTCGCGACGAACTGGTCCACCTCAACATGGCGCTGGTCGAATACTGCGCCTCCCAGTTCTACGGCCGCGGTGAGCCGCACGAGGACCTCGTCCAGGTCGGCGTCGTCGGCCTCCTCAACGCCGTGGACCGCTACGACCTCTCCCGCGACGTGGAGTTCTCGACGTACGCCGTGCCCACGATCCTCGGCGAGATCAAGCGCTACTTCCGCGACAGCCGGTGGGCCGTCAGCGTCCCGCGCCGCCTTCGCGACCTGCAGCAGAACCTCCGCGACGCCACCGCCGAGCTCTCCCAGGAACTCGGCCGCTCCCCCACGGCCCGCGACCTCGCCACTCGGCTCGGGGTCAGCCTGGAGACCGTCATCGAGGGCCTGGAGTCCAGCAACGCGTACGCAGCGCTGTCCCTCGACTCCGAGAGCGACGAGACCGCGCCGATGCTCGACTCGCTGACCGCCCATGACCTGCGCCTGGACGACGTCGAGGTGCGGGAGTCGATCAAGCCGGTGCTCGACAGCCTCTCCGCCCACGAGAAGCAGGTGCTGATGCTGAAGTTCTTCCGCAACAAGACCCAGACCGAGATCGCCGCCGAGCTCGGCGTCTCCCAGATGCAGGTCTCCCGGCTGCTCAACCGCTCGCTCGCCCAGCTCCGCAAGGCGCTGGAGGAGGACTAGGGCTTAGCGCTCCTCGAGCGCGGCGATGCTCGGCGGCGCGAAGATGCCGACGAGGGCGACGACCGCGACCAGCGCCAGCCCGCCCGCGATCGCGAGGTTATCGCGCAGGTTCCAGGCCAGGCCGAGCACGATCAGCTGGACGAGCACGAGCGGCGCGCGCGCCCACGACTCCAGTCGCCAGAACATGGCGGCACACCAGCCGATGCCGGCGGCGCAGAGCAGGAAGAAGAGGCCGCCCGCGATCGCGGTCGTGAGCGAGGCGGCGTCGGGGATGCGTACGAACTCCAGCGCTCCCCAGAGCAGCATCGCGGCGGTCTCGACGCCTGCGGCGAACACGGTCAGCAGGAGGGTCCAGGGGCGATGCGGCGCGGTCACCTCAGCAGCCTAGAACCCGCGCCAAGCGTCAGAAAATCCGCAGTAGCATACACCACCGGATTTGCGGGTAACTCACCGCGTTACCGAATTGTCTAGCCCCAGGAAGACTGAGTGTTACGGTCCGGTGACGAACCAGACACTGGTTAGGGGTTGTTTCGGCGTCCATTTCTTGGAACTCTAGAGACCAGCACGCACGTGAAGACATTCACACATCCCCGCCACGTGCCGACTCGCAGGGTCTCGAACCATCAGGGCCTTGCCCATCCTACGTCAGAAAGAGGGTCTACCCAGCCATGGATTGGCGCCACCGTTCGGCTTGTCTCGATGAAGACCCGGAACTGTTCTTCCCCATCGGAAACACCGGTCCGGCCATCCTCCAGATCGAGGAAGCCAAGCAGGTCTGCCGGCGTTGCGACGTCCGGGAGCAGTGTCTTCAGTGGGCTCTTGAGGCCGGTCAGGACCACGGCGTGTGGGGTGGACTGAGCGAGGACGAGCGTCGTGCGCTGAAGCGCCGCAACGCCCGCTCCCGTGTCCGCACCGCCGTCTGACCAACCCCTAGAGGCCCATCAACCCCTAGCGATCCACCTAGAGTTCCAACGGCAGCTCGACAGCAGCTCTCGCCCCATGGCCATTAGGCCGGGGCCCCAACGAGAGCCGGCCCCCGAGCTCGCCTTCGACGAGAGTCTTCACGATCGACAACCCAAGGTTTGTCGATGTGTCGAGACTGAACCCGTCGGGTAGTCCATGACCGTCGTCCTCGATGGTCACCCGGAGATGCCCGGCGGGTTGCTGTCGTACGGACATCACGATCTTGCCCGTCTCGGCATCGCCAGGACCGCTGCCGCGGTAGCCGTGCTCGACTGCGTTCTGCAGCAGCTCGGTGACGACCATCGCCATCGGCGTGGCCACCTCCGAGGGCAGCGATCCGAACGAGCCCTCACGGCGCACCCGCACCGGGACGCCGACCGACGTGACCTCCCCGACCATCAACGCGAGCCGGTCGGCGATCTCGTCGAACTCGACGGTCTCCTCGACGGCCTGCTGGGAGAGGATCTCGTGGACCAGTGCGATGGATCCGACACGCCGTACGGCCTCGTTCAGCGCATCTTGGGCGACACCGGAGTCGACCCGGCGAGATTGCATCCGGAGCAGCGCGGCCACGGTTTGTAGGTTGTTCTTCACTCGATGGTGGATCTCGCGGATCGTCGCGTCCTTGGTGACGAGCTCACGATCGCGTCGGCGCAGGTCGGTGACGTCGCGCAGCAGCACCAGCGCACCGATCGCCTCGCCGCGTGGCCGCAGCGGGATCGAGCGCATGATGATCGCCATCCCACCGGTGTCGATCTCGGTGTCACGATGGGCCCGGCCGCCGAGGACCGCGCTCAGCGTCTCCTCGTCGGGACGCTTGCGCGGCGGCACCAGGGCACGGGTCATCCCGGCCAGCGACTGGCCGGCGAGATCGCCGGAGAGGCCCAGCCGGCGGAAGACCGAGAGCGCGTTGGGGCTGGCGTAGTCGACGACGCCGTCGGCGTCCACCCGCACGAACCCGTCCCCGACCCGAGGGGTGTCGGTGTGGTCGCTGCGCTGCCCCACCGCCGGGAAGTAGCCGTTGGCCACCATCTGGGTCAGGTCGGCGGCGGTCTGGAGGTAGGACAGCTCGAGCTTGGAGGGCGTGCGTACGCCGAGCAGGTTGGTGTTGCGGCTCAGCACCGCGATGATGCGGCCGGCGCGGCGTACGGGGATGGTCTCGACCCGCACCGGGAGGTCGTCGCGCCACTCCGGGTCGCCCTCACGAACGAGCCGGCCGGCGTCGACGGCGTCATCGAGGGTGGCGTGGCGTCCTTTCGGCACGAACATGCCGACGATGTCGTCCACATAGGCCGTCGGACCGGTCGTGGGACGCATCTGACCAGCCGCCCAGAAGCCGTTCCCGGACTTGTCCGGCAACCACAGCACCAGGTCGGCGAAGGAGAGGTCGGCCAGGATCTGCCAGTCCGCCATGAGCAGCTGAAGCCAGCCGACGTCCTCGCTGTCGAGGTCGGTGTGGCTCTGGGCAAGCTCACTCAGGGTGGGCACGCGGACAGCGTAGATGTAGACCTTGGTAGGGCATTGCGCGGGTCGGTGGTCGGCGCGTGGCCGGGTTTGGCAGGATGTTCCCCATGTCGGAGGCGTACTGGCGGGAGGTTCACTCGACCGGTCTCGCCGTACCCACGGACCGGCCCCTCGGTGACCTCACCATCGAGCTCACCCGGATGCTCGGTGATCCAGACCCGGACGTACGCAGTGGACTGGCCGTGCCGGCCCTGTCGACGTGGATCCAGCGGGGTGTCTACGACGACCTGCTGGGGGGTCTGGGCGACGGGATGGCCGCCGGCCTCGTGGTCGGGCTCGGCGACTCCGGCAACAACGGCGTCTTCCGCCGGGCCTCCTCGGTCGAGGCCCTGGCCCAGTGCATCGCTCGCGACAACGCCCGCTCGCTGGTGCCGGCGGAGAAGGTGCTGGAGTGGGGCGACCGGATCGCCACCTGGCTGCTGCGGGAGCGAGACCTGCGCGCCTTCGTTCCCGAGCGCGGCTGGGCGCACGCGGTCGCCCGCGGCGCCGACGCGCTGGGCACCCTGGCCTCCTCCGACCACCTCGGCAAGCCCGAGCTGACGGTGATCCTCGATGTGGTCGCCGACCGGGTGCTCGCCCGCGGAGACACCATCTACGCCCACGGCGAGCCCGACCGGCTGGCGGCCGCCACGATGTCCGTGCTGCGCCGCAACCTGGTCCCGCTCAACATCATGGAGCCGTGGATCAACCGGATCGTCACCGTCGCCACCGCCACCCCGGAGACACCCGACCGCGACCCGTTCCTGCTCACCGGCAACGCCGAGGCGTTCCTGCGGGCCCTCTACATCCAGCTCGCGCTCAGCAATGACATCCCGCAGATCCGCGGCGACCTGCTGCTGGTCGTCGTCGCCGCTCTGAAGAAGTCGAACGCCACCTACCTGACCTGAATTCGCCCTCCCGCGCCTGGGTTTGAGAGACTGTCCCGAGGCCCCTCGGGGTCCACGTACCCCAATGGAGGAGATCATCATGGGCAAGACTGGCCGCAAGCGCCGCGCGCGCCGCAAGAAGGGCGCGAACCACGGCAAGCGCCCCAACAGCTGACCACAGCTGTAAATGACGTGAGAGCCCCAGCCGATTCGGCTGGGGCTCTCGTCGCGTCTGGGTCTGTTTGAGGACTCGGCGCCGAGTCAGACGTCGTCCAGCGTGCGGCCTGGCAAGGCGCCGCCTCGAAGGCATACCGGGTGTCTGTCGAGAGGCGGCAACGCCGCCAGGACGTGCGCTGGGCGGCGTCTGGCCGGCGCCTTCCGAGTGCTCAAACAGACCCTGGGCCGGGTCAGGACCTCGTGCGGAGCTCCTGGATCTGGACCATGATCTTCGCGCGCAGGTCGCCCGGGGCCACCTCGGTGCACGAGCGTGCGACGACCGCCTTGACGATGCGCTGCTGGTCGTACGTCTCCAGGCAGGGGTTGCAGCTCTGCAGGTGTTGCTTGACCTGGTCGGCGTCGGCCGCGGTGAGCTCGTTGTCGATCAGGAAGACGATCTGCTCGAGGAAGTCCGCGCAGTCGGTGGGTGAGGCGTCATGTTTGTGGGCACTCATGACGCACCTCCACGAGCGCCGGTGAGGTCGTTGGTGCGGACGTAGTCGGAGAGAAGATCGCGCAGCTGGCGCCGGCCGCGGTGAAGCCGCGACATCACGGTGCCGATCGGGGTTTCCATGATCTCGGCGATCTCCTTGTAGGCGAATCCCTCGACATCGGCGAGGTAGACAGCGAGCCGGAACTCCTCCGGGAGACGCTGCAGCGCGTCCTTCACCTGAGAGTCGGGCAGGTGCTCGAGCGCCTCCATCTCCGCGGACTTCAGACCGGTCGAGCTGTGCGACTCGGCCCGCGCCAGCTGCCAGTCCTCGACGTCCTCGGACATCGACTGCTGCGGCTGGCGCTGCTTCTTGCGGTAGGTGTTGATGAATGTGTTCGTGAGGATGCGGTAGAGCCAGGCCTTCAGGTTGGTGCCGGGCTTGAACTGGTGGAAGGAGGAGTAGGCCTTGGCGAACGTCTCCTGCACCAGGTCTTCCGCATCGGACGGGTTGCGGGTCATCCGCATCGCCGCCGAGTAGAGCTGGTCGAGGAAGGGCAGCGCGTCCCGCTCGAAGCGCAGCGCGCGCTCCTCGGGAGTTTCGGTGGCCAGGTCGACGACCTCATCCGTCTCAATGTTGTCGCTCATCACGTCCCAGGGTACGCGCGCGACCATCGGGGCGCTCATCGGCGACATGTTCGCGACCGGGCGTTCGAGCAGAATGGTCATGTTGCGTGAACGCCGCGACGGCCGCCAAACATTCCCTGCTGTCCGAGGACCCGGCCGACCGCTGCGTCAGGACGTCTGCAGGACGAACATGCTCCACGAGGCCGGAGGCAGCTCGGCCTCGAGCGCGCCACCCACGACCTTCGCCGAGTCGTACGCCCTCGGCACCACCCGGTCGGGATCCGCCATGCTGTTGACCGCGAACAGGTCCTCGTCGCCCAGGACCGTCGCCTCCACCAGATCCACGTCGCCGAAGTAGCGCAGGTCGGTGGAGAAGGCCACGGACTCCGACGGGTGTCGGTTGACCACGAACACAGCCACGCGGCCGTTCTCCCGGTCGTAGGTCGCCACGGAGTCGAGGACGGAGACGTCACCGTGCTTGGCGGTGGCCATCGTCGGAGCGACCACCCGCGGCTCGAGCACCTCTCCCTGCGCGAACCGGGCGGTCAGCGCGAACGGGTGGAAGATCGACTGCCGCCATGCCGGCCCGCCAGGCTCGCACCTGATCGAGCCGATGGTGTTGACCAACTGGGCCTGACAGGCAGCGGTCACCCGGTCGCTGTGCTTGAGCAGCGTGATGAGCAGAGAACCGACGACGACGGCGTCGAGCACCGTGTAGGCGTCCTCGCTGAGCCGAGGGGCGGAGGTCCACTCCTTCGACGTGCCCTCCTGCTGGAACTTCTTCAGGTACCAGACGTTCCACTCGTCGAAGGAGATGTTGATCCGCTTCGGCGAGGCGAGCTTCGCTCCGACGTGGTCAGCGGTCGCGACGACCTCCCGGATGAAGAGGTCCATGTCGACCGACGAGGCGAGGAAGCTGGCGACGTCGTCGCCCTCGAGCTCGTAGTAGGCGTGCGCCGAGACGAAGTCGACGACGTCGTAGGTGTGCTCGAGCACCGTCGCCTCCCACGCACCGAAGGTCGGCATCGAGCGGCCCGAGCTGCCGCAGGCGACCAGTTCGAGGTCGGCGTCGTACTGGCGCATGCCCCCAGCCACCTCCTTGGCCAGACGCCCGTACTCCTCGGCCGTCTTGTGGCCCAGCTGCCAGGGACCGTCCATCTCGTTGCCGAGACACCACATCCGGATGTCGTGCGGCTTCACGGCGCCGTGCGCGATACGACGGTCGGACAGCTCGGTTCCGCCGGGGTGGTTGGCGTACTCCAACAGCTCGAGCGCATCCTGCAGGCCGCGCGTCCCGAGGTTCACCGCCATGATGGGCTCGATACCGGCCTTCCTCGCCCAGGTCATGAACTCGTTGAGACCGAACGCGTTGGTCTCGACGGTCCGCCACGCAGGGTCGAGGCGGGTCGGCCGCTGGTCGCGCGGCCCCACTCCGTCCTCCCACTTGTAGCCGGAGACGAAGTTGCCCCCGGGGTAGCGGACAGCGGTCACCCCGAGCTCGCGTACGAGATCCAGTACGTCGCCTCGCAGACCGTCGCCGTCCGCCGTCGGGTGCCCTGGCTCGAAGATGCCGCCGTAGACGCAGCGCCCCATGTGCTCCACGAACGACCCGAAGATCCTCCTGTTGACGGGGGCGACGGTGAACGCCGGATCGATCGTCAGCTTGCCGTTCTCCATGGGTTCCTCTCTGGTCCGGGCAGCGGCATCCCGGGCGCCGGCGACCGCTGGCGCCCGGGATCCGATGCCATCTACTTGAGCTCGTTCTCCAGATCGGCCTGCGCCTGGTCCAGCGCCTCCTTGGCTGGGACACCGTCCCCGAAGATCTGGTTGTAGGTGCTGGTCGTGAACACCTCGTCGACCTTGGGCAGGTTCGGGTTCTCGAAGGACTCGAAGTGGCCGATGTCGCCCTTGACCTCGTTGAGCACGTCGAAGAGATTGGTCCGGAAGTACTTGTTGAACTTGTTCTCCGGGTTGTGGGTGACGTCCTTGTCCTCCCACACCGACATGTTCACCGGGTCGAAGCCGAGCTCCTCCCAGACGGCGACGTTGGCCTCCGGCGACAGCTTCGCGAAGGCGAGCCACTCCGTGGCGAACTCCTTGTCCGGGGAGCTGTCGATCACCGCGGTGCCGGTGCCACCGCCACCGATCGTGGCAACCTTTCCACCCTCGATGACCGGCGCCGGTGCGATCGCGACATCGCCGGCCAGGTCGGGCATGTAGTCGACGAAACGGGAGGTGTACCAGGCCGGGTAGACGATGGCCGCGTAGTCGCCGTTGTTGATGGGACCGAAGGCCTCCTCGATGTCCGGGCTGCCGCCCGGGATGGTCGAGAGCGCTCCGGCCTTCTGCATCTCCTGCAGCAGCTCGATCGCCTCCACCACCTCCGGGCTGTTCACGGTGACGTTGCCGTCCTCGTCGAACAGGTTGCCGCCGAGCTGCGCCATGATCAGCGGCTGCACGATGTTGGTGTCGGTGCTGGCGACGCCGAACGCCTTGCCGGTCGCCTTGTTGTACTTGGCGCCGGCCTCCTTGAAGTCGTCCCAGGTCTCGATGGTCTTGTAGTCGACCCCGGCTTTGTCCAGCAACGGGACGTTGTAGAAGGCCACCTGCGCCCCGACGTGGGTCGGAAAGCCGAGCTGCTTCCCCTCCCGGGCGTACAGGTCCATCCGGGCCTGCACGATGTCGTCCTTGTACGGCTCGGCGGCCTCGGAGAGGTCTGCCAGCGGCGTACGCCCGTCCTCGGTGACGAAGTTGGAGAACTTGTTCACCTCGATGTCCACGACGTCCGGGAGCCCCTTGCCGGAGTTCACCGCCAGCTGGAGCTTGTTGTGCATCTCGTCGTACGGGAAGACCGTGACGTCGAGCTTGATCTCCTTGTCGGGGTTCTTCTCGTTCCACTCCTCGGCCATCGCCTCGTAGTAGGTGCCGTGCAGCTCGGCGAACACCCACATGTCGATGCTGGTGCGGCCCTGTGCGTCAGGCCCGCCTTCGTCCTCGGAGCCGCCGCAGGCGCTCAGCGCGAGCGTCGCGGCGAGTCCTGCGGCGAGGAG
The DNA here is from genome assembly GCA_030862715.1 of Actinomycetota bacterium. The sequence goes on from JALZDD010000579.1 coordinate 9,118, forward strand.
CGAGGTCAATCTCCGCGTTGTCGTCATGGTTCTCTCCATCTGTGAGGTTGTGCAAGGGGTCACCCCTTGAGCGCCCCGGCCGTCATCCCAGCGACGAAGAACCGCTGGAACAGCAGGAAGAGCACCAGGACGGGAAGGAGCGAGAACAAAGATCCGATGATGAGAAGCTCGTAGTTGTTCTCATGCGGGGTGAGCAGGGTGTTGAGCCCGATAGGGAGGGTGAACTTCGACTCCGAACGCAGCACCAGCAGCGGCCAGAGGAAGTTGTTCCAGATGATCATCCCGTTGAGGATGGCCATCGCCGCGAACGCCGGTTTCGCCACCGGCACCACGATCTTGAAGAAGATGCCGAACTCCGTGGCGCCGTCCATACGGCCCGCCTCGAGCAGATCCTTCGGGATGCCGAGGAAGTACTGCCGGAAGTAGAAGATCGTCACCGAAGCGGCCAGGAACGGCAGCACGATCACCGAGTAGGAGTCGGCCAGGCCGACGTCGTTCACCAGCACGTACAGCGGGAGCATCATGATCTCGAACGGCACGGCCATGAGCAGCAGCACGGCGATGAACAGCGCGGTCTTGCCCTTGAAGTCGTAGACCGCGAAGCCGTACGCCACGAACGAGCTGACCAACAGCGTCCCGGCCACCTGCACGACGGTGAGCAGGATCGAGTTGGCGAACCAGCGGAAGTACGGCCCGGAGTCGGTGAAGAGCATCACGTAGTTGTCCAGCGACAGCGAGCCGAGGTCGATGTCGAAGGAGAGTCCCCGCCGGATGACGTCGTTGCCGTCCTGGAACGTCGCCACGAACATGATCAGCAGCGGAGCGAGCACGACAAGGGTCAGCACCAGCAGGATGATCGTCATCAGGAGCGCGGTCTGGACCGAGCCGTGGATCCAGTACGGCAGCTGGACCCTGGTACGCGTTGCCGGCTCGGCGCTCAAGACGCGTGCTCCTTCTTGAAGGTTCCGCTGAGCGTGAGGAAGGTCAGGTTGATGGTCATGATGACCACGAGCAGCACGACACCGACCGCGGAGGCGAAGCCCAGGTCGTTCTGCTCGATCCCCCGCCGGTAGAGGTAGCCGATCACCGTCAGGCCCTGGTCGTTGGGCGAGGCGTTGCCGCGGTAGAGCATGAAGCTCTCCAGGAACATCGCCAGACCGCCGTACACGCTGATGGTCGTGACGTAGACGATGGTCGGCTTCAGGTTGGGCAGGGTGATGTGAAAGAACTGCTGCAGCTTGCTGGCCCCGTCGATGGTCGCGGCCTCGTAGTACTCCTCAGGGATGGCCTGCATGCCGGCGAGGAAGTAGAGGATGTTGACGCCGGTCCAGCGCCACATCGCCAGCGCCAGCAGGGCGATCAGCCCGCCGGTGTCGATGCGAAGCCACCGAACCGGGTCGAGGCCGAACACCCCGACGATCTGGTTCATCAGTCCGGTGCCGGTCTCGGCGAACATCAGCCGGAAGATGATCCCGGCGACGACGACGGATGTCAGCGCCGGGACGAACATCGAGGCCTTGAAGACCGCTTTGACGCGGTCACTGCCGATCTTGGAGTTGATGGCCGCGGCAAGCACGAGCGGGATCGGGATCAGGAGCGCGATGGTCAGCACCATGTAGCGGGCGCTGTTGAACATCGCCTTCCAGAAGAGCCGGTCCTCCCAGAGCCGCTGGTAGTTGTCCAGACCGATGAAGGCTGACTGTCCGAACACCACCTCCTGGGTGCTCAGCAGGAAGGTACGAACGAGCGGGATCATCCAGAAGGCGAGCAGCGTGATCACGAACGGCGCGATGAAGAGGTAGGGCGCCGCCCTCTGCGAGTACAGCAGCCGCCGGAGAACGACCATGAAGACTCCTCTTCGCTGAGGTATCCCACGCGTGGGGACACCACCGGTTTACGACGATGAACGCCTCTCACCAGCGGATTTACTACGTGGTAATCAGCGCATATCCTTGTCCTGCACTCAGACCCTGTCAAGACCCGAACGTGACATTCGCCACACGGAACGTCCGAAAGAGCAGACGGGGCCGACGCAAAATGGCGATGTAGGCTGCCCCTGAAACCGGGGGCACGAGGGAACACGAGGCGACGATGGCTGTGACGATGCGCGAAGTCGCGGCCATTGCCCGTGTCTCGCCCAAGACCGTGTCCAACGTGGTGAACGACCACCCGAACGTGCACCCGGACACGCGTGCCCGCGTGCAGAAGGCGATCGCCGAGCTGGGCTACCGGCCGAACCATTCCGCCCGCGGTCTGCGTTCCGGCCGCACCGGCGTCATCGGCCTTGCGGTGCCGGAGCTGAGGCAGGCCTACTTCGCTGAGCTGGCCGATGCGGTCATCGCGGCGGCGGCCAAGCGCGGCCTGAGCGTCATCGTCGGGCAGCTCGGCGGCGACCGCGAGCACGAGATCGAGCTCCTCACCCACGGGCTCCCCCAGACCGACGGCCTGCTCTTCAGCCCCGAGCGACTCGGCACCGAGGACCGCGACCTGTTGGCGTACGTCGACTTCCCGCTGGTCATGCTGGGAGAGTGGATCTTCGGCGGACCCACCGACCACGTGACGATGCACAACGTCAGCGCGGCTCGGGCAGCCGTCGAGCACCTGATCTCACTGGGGCGCCGGCGGATCGCCGTCATCGGCGCCCATCCGGACGACGAGACCCGGGTGATGGGGCCCTCGAACCTGAGGATCCAGGGCTACCGGGAGGCTCTGGCGGCTGCCCGTATCGAGCACGATCCCCGCCTCGAGCGCGTCGTCGCGCCCTGGCATCCGGAGGACGGCGCCGACGCGGCCCGACAGCTGATCGAGTCAGGGCTGGAGTTCGACGCGATCTTCACCCTGACCGACTCGCTCGGGCTGGGTGCGCTCCGGGCTCTCGGCGAAGCCGGGCGCGTCGTGCCCGACGATGTGGCCGTGATCGGCTTCGACAACATCACCATCAGCCACCTGACCGTCCCCTCGCTCTCGAGCATCGATCCCGGCCGTGCGGAGATCGCGGAGACGGCGGTCAGCATGCTCGTCGAGCGCATCGAGTGGGGCACGGGGTCATCGCGGCCGGCACGGCTGCACAAGGCCGCCTTCGACGTCATCGTGCGGGAGTCGTCCGGCGGGACCGCCTCTGGGACATCGGAGACCTCTTCGCGGAAGTCCGGCGCGACGGCTCAGACACTCAACGGTTGAGCCAACCGAAGGGCTCCTTCCCGACCACCACCCGGTTGACGAGCCGTCCGACCTCCGCAACCTCGATCTCCACCACGTCGCCGGGCTGAAGACTGAAGTCCATGTCCGGGACGATCCCGGTGCCGGTGGCCAACGCCGCACCGTCAGGAAAGTCGCTGGCTGCGAACAGGTAGTCGACGAGCTGCTGGATCGGACGTACGAGCTGGTTGGACGATGTCCTTGCCGCAACCACCTCCTGGTCACTCCGGCGGACCACCAGGGTGATGGCAAGGCCGGCGGCGTCGGGGATCTCCCATGCGGGTCTGATGCCTGCCGCGAGCGCTGCCGCACCTGCGTACACCTTGGCCTGGGGCAGGTAGAGCGGGTTCTCGCCCTCGATCGAGCGGGAGCTCACGTCGTTGCAGACCGTGTAGCCGATGATCTCGCCGTGGGCGTTGACCACGACGGCAAGCTCCGGCTCGGGCACGTCGTGGCCGGAGTCGACCCGGATGCCGACCGGCTCGCCGTCGGTGACCAGGCGCCAGGCCGGCGCCTTCAGGAACAGCTCGGGCCGCTGCGCGGAGTAGACCTTGTCGTAGACCGACTGCTCGGCGCTCTCCTCCATCCGGGCGCTGCGCGAGCGGGCGTAGGTGACGCCCGCGCACCACAGCTCGGCCCGCCCGTCCAGCGGGGCGAGCAGACGTACGGACCCGACCGGGACCGGTGCCGCGGACGCGGACTCGACGGTCGCCCGGAGCTCGTCGTGCGGCATCTCGAGGAGCTCCGCCATGGATCCGACACCGCTCACCGGCGTGATCGAGTCGTCCCTGCGTACGCCGGCCTGTGGACCGTTCCCGCTGTCGTATCGGACAAGGTGCATCGGCTGCTCCTCAGTGGTTGTCGCGCGGGGTGCCCTTGGTCTGCACCACCCGCTGATATCTCACCGCAGGCTCGAGAACCATGCCGTCGGCGAGCTGGCCGACCATGGACCGCTGGATCTCCTGCCACGGGGTCTGCGACTCCGGCACTGGGAACTCCCCGAGCGCCTCGCGCCGCTCGGCCAACTCGTCGTCCGAGACCAGCATGTCGGCCCTTCCCGTGTTGAGGTCGATCCGGACACGGTCGCCCGTACGCAGCACCGCCAGGCCTCCTCCGGCGGCAGCCTCGGGCGACGCGTTGAGGATCGAGGGCGACCCTGACGTACCGGACTGACGGCCGTCGCCCACGCACGGCAGCGAGTGCACACCACGCTCGATGAGTGCGGCAGGTGGCTGCATGTTCACGACCTCGGCCGAGCCGGGATAGCCGATCGGGCCGACGCCCCGGATGAACAGGATGCACCGCTCGTCGACCTCGAGCGAGGGGTCGTCGATGCTTGCGTGGTAGTCCTCGGGCCCTTCGAAGACGATCGCGCGGCCGTCGAACACGTTCGGGTGCTCGGGGTCCGAGAGGTAGCGCTCCCGGAACTCGTCCGAGATCACGCTGGTCTTCATGATCGCGCTGTCGAACAGGTTCCCGGTCAGCACGATGAAGCCGGCCTGCTCCACGAGCGGATCGTCGAAGCCGCGGATCACCTCGGCGTCCTCGCTCACCCTGTCTCGGCAGTTCTCGCCGATGGTCCGTCCGTTCACCGTGAGCGCATCCTCGTGGATCAGCCCGTGACGCATCAGCTCGTGGACGACGGCCGGCACCCCGCCCGCGCGGTGGAACTCCTCACCGAGGAACCTGCCTGCGGGCTGCATGTCGACCAGGAGCGGGATCCGGTGCCCGACCGTCTCCCACTCCTCGATCCCGAGGTCGACCCCGACGTGCCGGGCGATCGCGTTGATGTGGATCGGAGCGTTGGTGGAGCCACCGATCGCCGAGTTCACGACGATCGCGTTCTCGAACGCGTCCCTGGTCAGGACGTCGGAGGGCTTGAGGTCCTCGTGCACCATCTCGACGATGCGCCTGCCCGTCAGGTACGCCATCCGGCCGCGATCACGGTGCGGCGCCGGGATCGCGGCCGAGCCCGGCAGGCTCATCCCGAGGGTCTCGGCGAGGCTGTTCATCGTGGCGGCGGTGCCCATGGTGTTGCAGTGGCCAGGCGACGGCGCAGAGGATGCGATCAGCTCGGTGAACTCCGCCTCGTCGATCTCCCCCGCCGCGAGCATCTCGCGCGCCTTCCAGATGATCGTGCCCGAACCGATGCGCTCCCCCTTGAGCCAGCCGTTGAGCATCGGCCCTCCCGAGAGCACGATCGCCGGGATGTTCACCGTGGCCGCCGCCATCAAGCAGGCCGGCGTGGTCTTGTCGCATCCCGTCGTCAGCACCACCCCGTCGAGCGGATATCCGTAGAGGACCTCCACCAGACCGAGGTATGCGAGGTTGCGGTCCAGCGCCGCCGTCGGCCGCTTCCCCATCTCATGGATCGGGTGCACCGGGAACTCGAACGCGATCCCACCCATCTCCCGGATCCCGTCGCGTACGCGCTGCGCCAGCCCGAGGTGGTGCCGGTTGCAGGGCGACAGGTCCGAGCCGGTCTGCGCGATGCCGATCATGGGCTTGCCCGACTGGAGCTCCTCGCGCGTCACGCCCCAGTTCATGTAGCGCTCGATGTAGAGCGCCGTCATCGGAGGATTGTCGGGGTTGTCGAACCAGTCCCGGCTGCGTAGGCGAGGTGCGTTTACCACGTTGTAAACACTAGCGCCACCACGCATGGCCCGCCGGCGTTGATCCGTCTAGGCGATGACCTCGCGGACCAGCCACTCCAGGGTGGACTCGACCAGGATCGCGTCGGCGTCGGCCTGCGTGATCGGTCCGCGCTTGCCGACGATGAGGGAATGGTCCGCGCCCGGGATCGGGGTGACCTCGATCCCCTCGGGGAACTCCTCGGGCTTGCCGAACCTGTCCCGGGTGCCCTGCAGCACCAGCGTCGGCACCCGAGACTCCAGCAGCTCGTGGGCACGCGAGATGCTCGGCTTGGCGATCGGGTGCAGCGGGAAGGCGAGACAGAGCGCCCCCGCGGCGCCGAACCCGCGCGCCGTACGGACCGCCGAGCGGGCCCCGGCGGAGCGGCCTCCGACGACCAGCGGCGTGCGCACCCGCATCCAGTTGGCGGCCAGGGTCAGAGCCGCGTCGAGGGACTTGGGCGGCGTGGCCACCGGCTTCCCCTTGACCCGCCAGGGCTGCTCGAAACGGACCACGGTGATCCCCTGGGCCGGCAGTGCGTCGTTGAGCGCCATCAGGTCGTGGGTGTCGATGCCGTTGCCGGCACCGTGGGAGAGCAGCAGGGTCGCCTGTGGTCGCCGCGCCCGGCGGGTGTAGAGCCGCCCCTGTCCGTAGGGCGTGTCGATCATCTGCGTCGTGGTTCCACCCATGTCATCCCCAGGCTTCCTCGAGCGGCAGCGGCTCCACGAGCTCACGGCCGTTGTTGCGTACGTTGCTCACCAGCGTCGAGACCGGGTAGGCCTCCAGCCGGCCGGGCGCCGCCGGGGTCAGCAGATCCAGGTCACCCGGACGGGCCGGATCGAGCCATTGGTCCCAGCGCTCGCGTTCCACCATGAGCGGCATCCGGTCGTGGATCCGCCCCAGGGAGTCCTCCGCCTCGGCGGTGATCACCGTGCAGCTCCACAGCCACCGGCTGGGGTCGTCCTCGGCCTTGGCGGGGTCGGGCCAGAGCTCGTAGAGCCCGGCCATCGCCAGCACTCCCCCGTCCTTGGGGGTGATGAAGTAAGGCTGCTTGCGGGGTTTTCCCTTCGCGTCCTTGGCCTCGGTGGCGTACCACTCGAAGTAGCCGTCGGCAGGCAGCAGGCAGCGGCGCTTGGCGAAGGCCCGGCGAAACGCGGGTTTGTCGCCCAACGTCTCCATCCGGGCGTTGATCATCCGGTTGCCGATCTTGACGTCCTTGGCCCACGACGGGACCAGGCCCCAACGTACGGAACGGAGCTGACGCTCGCTGGAGGCGTCGTCCTCCCGCGGCGGGCGCTCGAGGACGGCATAGACATCGTCGGTCGGGGCTACGTTGTAGCTCTCGGTGAGCGGCTCCTGCAGGCGCAGCTCATCGATCTCGAACTCCTCGGCCAGCTCGTCGGGTTGGCGGCTGGACGCATAACGACCGCACATACGTTCACCTTAGCGCCGTGCGACAGCGGTGTTCGGAGGTATTTCTAGGCTCCGCGGGCGAGCTCGTCGAGCAGGATGCCCGCTGACCTGTCGTTCTCGGGGAGCCCCTCGATCCAGATCCGGTCGGCACTGTGCTCGACCATCCGCTTGAGGAGTCCGAGCCGTTTGACCAGCGTCTCGTCACGCGGGGCGACCACGACCATCCGGCTGTGACCGACCTGCCCGACGGCGGCAGCGGTCGCGAAGACGGTGCGCGCGGTCTGGCCCAGCAGCGACATCCGGCGGGCGGTGGCGATGCTGTCGGTCCTCCCGCCGGGCGCGCCCGGGAGGTGGGCGTCGGTGACGACCAGCGCGTGGCTGCGCGCCGTGGCCTCACGGTAGAGATCCGAGATGCGTTCGCGCAGGTGCGCGAGGGTGGCGAGACCGGTGAGCGGGTCGGCACACGAGATGGTGTGCAGGTAGCCGAGCGTCGCCTCGCTCCAGGCGACGGAGAGCGCGTGCACCTCGACGAACGCCGGGTCGCGATCCTCCAAGGCCTGGGTCGTCATCCGCAGGTCCTCGAGGCTCTCCCCGAGGGACACGCCTGACTCGGCGAGGTCATGGCCGGCGACCCAGCAGGCCTCGGCGACATAGTTGCTGCGCTCGGCGAGCGCCTCGGCGACGGCCTCGAACCGCGGCGGGAGCGCCGCACGCTGCTCGTCGGAGAGCTCTGTGATCTCAGGCGAGGTGGCTGCAGGCGCACGCCGACCTCGGGAGAACAGCCGCACAACTCACCTCTTTCCTCGTGTTTCCTGGCGTTGGTGTCGTTCCTTGTCCGAAGTTGCTGAGTCATGGATACAGTGGTGCGCGCGCTGATCTACCGCGTGCCCACATGGACTTGACGTACGAAATCGGCAACCATGACGCGGTAGCGACCCACATTTTCTGGGTTTCGCGAAAGTTGTTGTCAGATCCGGGAGGGGGCGTGACGTGCGGGCTTCCGCAGTCGTTAGCACAACGCATGTCTCCCGTTGGCGCAACCCGCGTCATACCTCCGTCCTTCTAACGTCTCTGGTGCTGTGAGCGAATCGACCCCCACCTCTCTACCTACCCTCGACGCCCCGGGCGACGCCGAGCTGATCACCGCTGTCCGCGGCGGTGACCTGGATGCGTACGGGACGCTGTTCGAGCGCCATGTCGAGGCTGCCCGCCGCCTCGCCCGCCAGCTGGTTTCGGCCGGTGACGTCGACGACCTCGTCTCCGAGGCGTTCGCCAAGGTGCTCAACGTGCTGCAGCGGGGCGGCGGCCCGGACCTCGCGTTCCGCGCCTACCTGCTGACCTCGCTGCGCCGGCTCCACGTGGACAAGATCCGCGCCGCCTCGAAGCTGACCACCACCGACGACCTCACGCCGTTCGACCCGGGCGTGCCCTTCGAGGACACCGCGGTGTCGGGCTTCGACAACCAGGCCGCCGCGAAGGCGTTCCAGCAGCTTCCGGAGCGCTGGCAGCAGGTGCTGTGGCACACCGAGGTCGAGGGCCAGAAGCCGGCCGAGATCGCGCCGATGCTCGGGATGTCGGCCAACTCGGTCTCCGCGCTCGCCTACCGCGCTCGCGAGGGCCTCAAGCAGGCGTTCATCTCGATGCACGCCCAGGACGCCGGCGAGGAGGCCTGCGCCACCACTCGCGCCAACCTGGGTGCCTACATCCGCAACGGCCTGTCCAAGCGCGACTCGACGAAGGTCGACGACCACCTGCAGGACTGCCGTCCGTGCACCGCGATCTACCTCGAGCTCACCGAGGTCAACTCCGGGATGGGTGCTTGGCTCGCTCCGGCCCTGCTCGGCGCCGCGGGCGCGGGCTACCTCGCCGTCGGTGGTGGCGTCGCTGCCAAGGGTGGCGTGGTGCTCTTCTTCGGGCGCGTCAGGGACTGGGTGCTGGGCGATCCGGTGGGACGTACGGTCGCGGGTGGTGCCGGTGTCGCGGCCGCTGCGGCCGTGGCCGCCGGGCTCGTGCTCACCGGCGGCGACCCGGCCCCGAAGGTGCCGGCCGCCGAAGAGCCTGCTGCCGAGGCGCCGGCAGACCCTGCACCTGCTGACCCGGTCGCACCTCCGGCCGACAACCCTGCGGCACCGCCGGCAGCGGCGCCGCCTCCCGACGACCAGCCGGCCGATCAGCCCGCTGACACGGCTCCCGCCCAGACGCAGCAGGCACCGGTCATCACCACGCCGATCTCCACGGTGAGTGGGCAGCCCGGCGGCAAGACGGTCATCGACCTGACCCAGGGAGCCACCGACGCCAATGGCGACCCGCTCTCGGTCAAGGAGGCCACCGTTGCCTCCCCCGCCCACGGCACCGTCACCATGGGCGGCACGTCGTCCCCGGGCGGTAAGGGCGGCAGCGTCAGCGGCGCGATCTTCGGTGGTCTGCGGATGGCCGGCGAGCCCGTCACCACGGTGACCTACCAGGCCGACATCGGCTGGCGGGGCACCGACACCATCGAGTACGTCCTCACCGACGGCAACGGCGGCGAAGTCGCCGGCACCGTCGACGTCACCACGCCCAACGCCGACCCCAAGGCGGTCAACGACGCCGCCACGGCAACGGTGACCGACGGGAACGGCAACGGCCAGGGCAACAACGGGAATGGCAACGGCAACCAGCCGGGGACCGCCAAGACCACCATCGACGTGCTCGCCAACGACGCTGATGACAACGGCGACACCCTCGAGCTGGTCGAGATCGTCCAGAAGCCCGCGCACGGCACGGCCGAGATCGTCGACGGCAAGGTCGTGTACACGATGACCGCCGGCTACGACGGGGCCGGCGACACCTTCACCTATCGGATCTCGGATGGCCACGGCGGCAGGGACGTCGGTGCTGTGGAGGTGACCTTCGAGCAGGCTCCGAAGCACGACCCAAAAGTCGGGGTTAGCCACCGTCACGAATCGGGCATGGGCGGGGTTTTCACCATTCCCGGCGTGTCCGACCTGCACGAGTACGAGGACGTCGTCGTCTCGGTCGACGGCCTCCCCGAGGCTGCCGACGGCCGGTCGACGACGCTCCGGATCAACATGACCGGCGTGGCCTCGCCCTACTTCGGACCTGGTTTCGCCTGGTCGGCCTGCGGTGCTCCCGTCGCCACCATGCCTGTGAACGGCACGGTCACCTACGAGTGCACGCTCGCCGGGGATGGCGAGGCCGCCCACCTCGCATTCATCCCGGTGTCGGGCGCGACCTGGACCTTCGAGGCCAGCATCGTGCCCGCCGGCTACGAGGACAGCGACACCGGGAACAACACCGCCTCGACCAGCGGCACCGCCGAGCCGGAGCCGACGCCCACTCCGACGCCCACTCCGACGCCCGAGCCGACGCCTTCCGAGACGCCGGACGTGCCGCAGGTGCCGACGGCGCCCACGACTCCGGACGTACCGCAGGTGCCCACGCCGCCCACAACCCCTGACGTGCCCCAGGTGCCGACGCCGTCCTCGGATCTTCCCACCCTCCCGAGCACACCCGGCGAAAGCCCGTCGATGCCCGAGGACTCCGGCGTGCCCAGCGCCAGCCCGAGCGCTACGCCCGAGCCCGAGCGCGGCGCCACCACGGGCGGTCTGACCTGGAAGGAATTCCTGAAGGCGATCGGGTTC